>JBJTAX010000065.1:0-10745 GCA_046091055.1 Verrucomicrobiota bacterium
TTCATGATTCGTCCTTCGTCTCCCAATGCCTCGTCCCATCCAGATGTTCAATTGCACCCGCATCCGCCGCCGCCCACGCCGCGGCCGCCCATGGCGGATTCCCACGAGTCGAACACGTGCGCCGCCAAGGACAGGCCGAGCCCGAAGAGGATCAGCAGTATCAGCAGCAGCCGGGAGAAACTGAAGGCGCGGGCCGCGCGACGTAGCGGACTCTCGCCCGGTTCGCCCGCGGTGACGTCCGGGGCCCAGCGCAAGGTCTCCGGGACGAGCGTGCCCATCGCGATCATCGTGAGGGCGGCGGCGGTCTGGCCGAGGAACGCGGCCGTGAACATGTGGGCCTGGGCGATGCCGAAGTGCGAGGCGAAAGCCTGGGCGGCGGCGGCGAGGACGAGCCCGAAGACCACGGTGAAGGCCATGACGCCGGTGACCACGCCGAGGGCGGCGTTCGAGGCGGAGACGGGGAGGGGCGGAGGCACGCCGGGCATCCCGCGCCAGCAGCGCAGGCCGAAGAAGCCGAGGACCGCCGCCGTGAGGTTGGCGCCCACGCATGCCCAGTCCCACGGCCCGAAGGCGGCGAGGGCTTGGGTCAATTCGTCCATCGTCGCTTAGGCGCCGAAGACCTGACGGCCGCCGACGAACGTGGCGCGGACTCGACCCGTGAGGGCGCGGCCGACGAGCGGGTTGTTGCCGGACTTGGAGACCAGGTCGGTCTTCGCAGGGGTCCACGCGGCCTTCGCGTCGAGGACGACCAAGTCGGCGAGCGTCCCGATCTTCAGCGTGCCGGCGGAGAGGCCGAGGGCCTTGGCCGGACCGTGCGTGAGGCGGGCGACGAGGACGGAGAGGTCGGCGTGGCCGGCGGCGACGAGCGCCGTATGGGCGGCCGCGAAGGCCGTCTCGAGGGTCGCGGCGCCGAACGGAGCCAGGTCGAACTCGCAGTCCTTCTCGGTGGCCGTGCAGGGCGAGTGGTCGGAGCACACCGCGTCGATCGTGCCGTCGGCGAGCGCGGCGATGAGCGCCAGCCGGTCGGCCTCCTCGCGGGGGGGCGGACGCGTCTTCAGGCTCGGGGGGTAGTTCGCCAGCGCGGGGTCGGGGAGGAGCAGGTGGAGGGCGGGGACCTCGGCCGTGACCGAGAGCTGCTTCGCCTTGGCGCGACGGACGATCTCGGCGGAACCGCCGGAGGAAAGGTGCTGCAGGTGGATGCGGGCCTTGGTGAGCTCGGCTAGGAGGCAGTCGCTCGAGACCACGATCTCTTCGGCCGCGCGGGGCAGGCCGCGGAGGCCGAGGCGGAGGGACCAGGCGCCTTCGTGCATCTGGCCGCCGTCGGTCATGCTGCTGTCCTGGCAATGGTCGAGGACCACGAGGTCGAACATCGCGGCGTATTCGAGCGCGCGGCGCATGATCTCGTTGCTCTGCACGCCCGAGGTCGTGTCGGTGACCGCGACCACGCCGGCCTTCTTCATCGTGCCCAGCGGGGCGAGGGCCTTGCCTTCATGGCCTTTGGTGAGGGTGCCCGTCGGGAGCACGCGTACGGCGGCGTCGCGGGAGCAGATCTCGCGGAGGAGTTGGATCGTGCCGACGTTGTCCGCCGCGGGGAGCGAGTCGGGCATCGTGACGACGGTCGTGAAGCCGCCGGCGGCGGCCGCGCGGGTGCCCGTGCGGATCGTCTCGCGGGCCGTGCGGCCCGGTTCGCCGCGGCGGCAGTTGAGGTCGACGAAACCGGGAGCGACGACGAGTCCCTTGCCCTCAAGCACGCGGGCCTTGGCCTGGTCGGCGGCGGAGAGCTGTTCGACGAACTTGCCGTCGAGGGCGAAGACGTCGCCCTTGGCTTCGTCGCGCTGGGCGGAGGGATCGATCACGCGGGCGCCGCGGATCCAGAGGGGGGAGTTGTCGGCGGGATTCATCGGCTGATGGCTCCGGTGCAGAGGTGAAGGACGGCCATGCGGACGGCGACGCCGTTCCGCACCTGTTCGAGGATGACCGAGCGGGGGCCGTCGGCGACCTCGCTTTCGACTTCGACGCCGCGGTTGATGGGGCCCGGGTGCATCACGATCGCCTCGGGCTTCAGCCAGGCGGCGCGTTCGGCGTTGAGGCCGAACTGCGCGGTGGATTCGCCGAGCGAGGGGAAGTGGGTGGTCGTCTGGCGCTCGTGCTGGATGCGCAGGAGCATGACCGCGTCGCAGTCCTTGAGGGCTTCCTTCAGGTCATGGACGATGCGTACCTGCGGGAAGGCCTCCTTCAGCGCGGCCGGGACGAGCGTCGCGGGGCCGGCGAGGGTGACCTGCGCGCCGAGCTTCGACAGGCAGAGGATGTTGGAGCGGGCGACGCGGCTGAAGAGGATGTCGCCGAGGATCGTGACCTTCAGCCCTTCGACCTTGCCGAAGCGGCGGCGGAGCGTGAAGGCGTCGAGCAGGGCCTGCGTCGGGTGCTCGTGGGCGCCGTCGCCGGCGTTGACCACCGAGATGTCGAGGACCGAACCCAGGTAGCGGGCCGAGCCGGCGGAGGAGTGGCGCATCACGATGGCGTCGACGCCCATCGCGCGGATGTTCTCGGCCGTGTCGCGCAGGGTCTCGCCCTTCACCAGGGAGGAGGCCGTCGTATTGATCGAGACGACTTCGGCGCCGAGCTTCTTGGCCGAGATCTCGAAGGCCGTGCGGGTACGGGTGCTCGGTTCGAGGAAGAGGTTCACCACCGTGCGCCCCTTCATCAGGTCGAGGCCCTTGCCCGGCGCGAGGGCGGGCAGGAACCGGTCGGCTTGGCGGAAGAGCAGTTCGATCTCGGCGCGGGAGAGTTCCTCGATGCCGGTCAGGTCTTTTTTCGTCCAGATGTCTTGTGGGGCCATGCGGTGCGGTTCCGTTGGCCCTAACGAGGTTAGGACCATGGGGAAAGTGGGGAGGGAAGGCCCTTGGTCAAGGGCGGAGATAGGGCTGGGGCTAGGTCTAGGGCTGGGGCTAGGGCTAGGGACAGGCGAATGCTCATCACGCTAACACCAAGACTTGCATCCGGTTTGTATCACCAGCCCTGGCTCCGGCCCTAGCCCCAGCCCTATCCCTCCTACCTCTTTACTTAGCCAACAGCTCCCGGACCTTCGCGCCGATGGCGGCGGCGGCTTCGCCCTTCTTGTCCTTATGGGCGGCGACGACGTTGACGAGGGCGCTGCCGACGACCACGCCGTCGGCGACCTTGGCGATGGCCTGGACGTGGGCGGCGGTGGAGACGCCGAAGCCGACGCAGACGGGCAGGGAAGTGTGCTTGCGGATCTCGGCCACGGCGGACGCAAGGTTGGCGGCCAGTTCGGAGCGTTCGCCGGTCACGCCTTCGCGCGAGACATAGTAGATGAAGCCGGAGGCGTGCTTGGCGATGAGGGCGATGCGGGCGGGCGGCGTGGTCGGGGCCACGATGAAGATGTTGGCGAGGCCGTGCTTCTGCGAGGCCGCGATCAGTTCGTCGGCTTCCTCGGGCGGGCAGTCGAGGACGAGCAGGCCGTCGGCGCCGGCTTCGCGGACCTTGGCGCAGTAGGCGTCGAGGCCGAACGAGAACAGCAGGTTATAATAGCAATAGAGCACGATCGGCTTGTCCGTGCCGGCGCGCACCGCGCGGAGGACGTCGAGGAGGCCGTCGTAGGTCATGCCGCCTTCGAGGGCGCGCTGGGCCGCGAGCTGGTTGGTCAGGCCGTCGGCCAGCGGGTCGGAGAAGGGCACGCCCACTTCGAGCACGTCGGCGCCGTTCTGCGCCAGGGAGAGGAGCACGGCCTTGGACGTCGCGACGTCGGGGTCGCCGGCGCAGACGTAGCTCACGAAGGCCGGGCGGCCTTCGGCTTGGCAGCGGGCGAACGTCGAGGCTAGGCGATCCATGCGCGGAAGGAAGCCGGGTTTGGTCCCGAGGGCAAGGCGAAGGCGAACGCCGTCCGCTTTCCCGGGTTGCCAATCCGCGGCGCGCCGGCACCTTGGAGGCGTCGGCCCAAGTGGTGGAATGGTATACACATCAGACTTAAAATCTGCCGCCGAAAGGCTTACCGGTTCGAGTCCGGTCTTGGGTACGGCGCAACGGAACAGGCCGCACGGGTGGTGCGGCCTGCCTGCCCGTTGCCGGGACAAATAAGTCCAGAGTCCTAGCTACGGGACTCTGGGGTCGGGTACGGAGAGTCTTGATCCTGCTTCCGTTAGTCGCCCTCGCGACTGATGCGTCCTTTGTAAGGGAGGCTCTTACCTGAGTGAAATTGACTGAAGGTGTTGTGCCCCTGGCGGGGGCCGATGTCAACGGCTACTTCGCCCCGGACCTTTAATATGACAGAAAAGGCCGTTTGAAGCCGTTTAACCCCTTCCAACTCGGTCGCAGGGGTCAGCGCCGCAGGCTGAACGGCGTGAAATCGGTGTCGGTGTCGAACGCATCGACGCCTTCGGCGGCCTTCAGCTTCGCGCAGACGACGGTCGTCACGGGGGTCATGATCGCTTCGACGAGCACCTTGAAGAGCCAGTTGGCGCACATGACCGCGAGCAACGTCGCCGGGCTCCAGATGCCGAGGAAGGCGAGCGGGTAGAAGATCAGGCTGTCGACGCCCTGGCCGACGACCGTCGAGCCGATGAAGCGGGCCCACGGGTGCCTGCCGCCCATGCGCACCTTCATCTTCGCGAGCACGTACGAGTTGAGGAAGTCGCCCACGCAGAAGGCGACGATCGAGCCGAGCGCGATGCGCCAGCCGCCGCCGAAGCACGTCTCGAGCGCGGGCTGCAGCTGCGCGCTGAACGGTTCGTCCGGGCTGGCCGGCATCGCGAGCACGACCCAGGTCATGACCGTGGCGAAGAGCATCGCCGCGAAACCGGACCAGATCACGCGGCGCGCCAACGCGTAGCCGTAGACTTCCGTGAGGATGTCGCCGAAGATGTACGAGAGCGGGAAGAAGAGGTTGCCGGCGCCGAAGTCGGTCCGGCCGAAGAACGGCAGGTCGAGCTGCACGACCTTGGCCGGGCCGATCAGGTTGGAGCAGAGCAGCACCGCGACGAACGCGCCGAGGATCAGGTCGTAGTAGCGGAAGCTGCGGTTCATCGGCGTCCAGGGTGAAAGGGTCGGGCCCGTCCGCCAGCGGGGCGGGCGGAAAGTCAGCGGCCGAGGGCGGCCCGGAGGAAGGGCTCGAAGACGTCGGCCTGGCGGAAGAAGCCCAGGTCGCTCGCGTGCGAGCCGTCGGTCGCGCCGTCGGCGTCGTCGCCGTAGAGGTGGTCGCCCGGGACGTAGGAGAGGCCGTGGACGCCTTCTTTCACGAGCTGTTCATAGGCGGCCTTCAGCGCCGCATGGTTGTCGTCGTGGTGCTTGCGGCGGCCGGCGAGGATCCACGAGTCCGTGTTGCGGCGGTCCTCGACGAGGAGGATCGGCGACGTCGGACGGGCGGCGCGCAGCTGCTACACGAGCGGGATGCAGCGTTCCGAGACTTCCTTGCCGTTCATGTTCGGCAGGCAGTCGATGACGAAGGCCGCGGCGTCGATGCGCACGAGGAAGTCACCGACTGCCTTGTCCATGCGGCCGTTGCCCGAGAAGCCGAGGTTCACCACCGGGACGTCGAAGCGGCGGCCGAGGATGCCCGTGTGCACCATGCCCGGGCGGCTAGCGCAGGCGCCGTGCGTGATCGAGGTGCCGTAGAAGACGACCGGCTTCGCCCGGGGCTTCAGGCCGGTCAGCGCCTTGCCCTCGGGCACGCCGACGTGGAGGAATTCGACGCCGTTGTAGAGCGGCAGGTAGAGGGCGTATTCCCGTTCGCCGGCGTCGAGGCCGTCCGCCAGGCGGATCTTCATCTCCTGCGCGCCGGGGCGGGCGACCTGCACCCAGCGCCATTTGCCGTCCTGATCGCGGGCGTAGAGGTCGAGGCCGCTGACGCCCGGGGCGGGCATGTGCGGCATCGCGAGCTGCGACTTCGTGACCTTGTAGTGCGCGTAGATCGTCGGGGCGTCGGTGCGGAAGCGGAAGACCATGCCGGCGCTGTCGCGGCTGAGGCTCCAGACCGCGGACGTGACCTTGCCGTCGGCCTCGGCGGGCAGGCGGTCGAAGTAGTTCTTGCGCTCGGCGTCGGGGAACGCGCGGCCTTCGAGGTCCGTCGCGCGGACGTCGTGCCAGGAGACCTTCTCGTCGGGGCGGATCGCGAAGCGGTCGACGGACTTCGGCGCGGCTTTGGCGGCGGGCTTGGCCGATTGGGCCGGGAGCGCGGCGCCCAGGCAGAGCAGGGCGAGGAGGAGGGCGGAGGGCTTCATGGCGGGTCAGAGCGCGGTCCCGTGCGTGATCGCGATCGAGCGGATCTCCGCAAGCGGTTTCTCGTAGGCCGTCAGGGCGGCCGCATAGGCGTCGCGGGCCTTGTCGGCCCGGATCAGGGTCGCCTCCGCCGCTCCCTGGGTGCGGTCGAGGCTCACGCGGGCCTTCGCTTCCTGTGCTTCGGCGGAAGCCAGGGAGGCCGTGGCGGCGCGGATCTGGTCCTGGAGGAACAGGATGTCGCGGAGGTCCACGACGGGCTGGCTGCGGAGCAGGGTCAGCTGGGTCTGCAGGCCGTCGAGCGTCCGGCGGATCCGTTGGGCGCGTTCCTCTTCGCGGTCCGCATTGGCCTGGGCGCGGCGGATCGTCGCCTCGGCCTTCTCCTTGTCCTCGAGGGCGCGCTTGAAGTCGTCGTAGAGCAGCTTCGTCCGCGCGTAATTCGCGGCGGCCATGAGCTGGGACACCGGCCCCTTCGTCAGCACGGGCAGCTGGTAGCGGCGATTGTCGATGCGCAGGATGTAGCGGTCGCCCGGTTGCTCGTAGATGATCGGCATGGTCTGGGGCGCGGCGGGTTCGGGCGCGGCGAAGACCTCGGGCGCAAGCGCGAGGAGGGCGAGCAGGGCGGGGAGGACCTTCACGTCATCCATGCAATCAGTCCGCGGGAGGCAGTCAAACCGCCTTATCCGCGCCGGCGCCGTGCGCCCACGTGATGGGCGATCAGCTTGCGCACGTCGCGGCGGATGACGCCGCCCTGTTCGTCGCCCAGCCACAGTTTGAGCAGCCCGGCGTAGAAGCAGAACGTCTCCTGGGCCGTCAGACGTGGGTCGAGGTCCGATGCGATCAGCCTGCGTCGGCGCGCCTCGGCGTAGAGTTCGGTGGTCTCCTGCAGGAAGCGTTCCCCGGCGGCCATCAGCTCCTGACGGACGCCGGCGAACTCCCCGGCATATTCGCATTTCCACAGCATCATCTCGTAGGTCTCCTGGGCCGGCTTTTCTTCGTCCAGCCGGCGGAAGGCCGCCTGGAGGCCGGCTTCCAGGCGATCCAGCGGGTCATCCCTCGCGTCGCCGGCGAAACGCAGCAGGCCGCCGGTCTGCTGCCGGACCGCCATGAACAGGTCGGCCTTGTCGCGGAAGTGCCAGTAGACCGCCCCGCGGGTGACGCCCGCCTCCCGGGCGATTTCTTCCAGCGAGGTGTGCGTCACCCCGGCCCGGCTGAAGACCTGGCGGGCGCGGTCGAGGATGCGTTCCCGGGTCTGGGCGGCCTCTGCTTTGGTCTTGCGAGCCATGATGGGCTAAATAGATTAACATTCATGACTGTATGTAAACCCCGTGGTGTCGAGGGCGTTCTGCTGCTCGCCTGCCTCGCCGGATTTTTCGGCTGCCGGCCGGAGGTCACGGCTCCGCCGCCCGGACCCCTCCCCGTGAAGGTCCTGAAGGTCACGGCGGCCGACATCGCCCAGCACGCCGTCTCCCCTGCTCAGGTCGAGGGCGTGCGCGAGGTCGAGATTCGCGCCCGCGTGACCGGCATCCTGCAGTCGGTGCATTACGCCGAAGGCTCTCCGGTGAAGGCCGGCGACCTCCTCTTCCGTATCGACCCCGCGCCGTATGCGGCCGCGCTCGCTCTGGCGCGCGCGCAGTGGGCGCAGGAGGAGGCCCGCGCGCGGCAGGCCGCCGAGGAGTCCGCGCGCCAGGCGATGTTGTTCAAGCAGCAGGCCGCCAGCCGCAAGGAGGCCGACGACGCGGAGGCCCTGGCGGTCGCCGCCCGGGGCGCGCGGGACGCCGCGGCTGCCCGGGCCGACCTCGCCCGGCTCGACCTCGAGTATTGCGAGGTCCGCTCGCCGATCGACGGCGTCGCCGGCCGGCGCCTGCGCACCGAAGGTTCGCTCGTGAATCCCGTCGGTCCGGACGGCCTCCTTACGACCGTCGTCAGCTCGGACCGGGTCTGGGTGAGATTCGGCCTGCCCGAGGCGGATCATGCGCGTCTTTTCGGCGGGGTGGCCGGCGGTGCCAGCGGCGCGGAAGTGACGCTCACGCTGGCCGACGGATCCGAATATCCCCTGAAGGGCCGGGTGGATTTCTCTTCGCCGGAGGTCGATGCCCGGCTGGGCAACGTCCAGCTTCGCGCCTTGTTTGACAACGCCCAGGGGCGTCTGATGTCAGGTCAGTTCGTGCGCGCCCGCGTGAGCGGCCTCCCTGCCAAGGCCTTCCTGATTCCCCAGGCTTCCCTCATCCAGACCCCGCAGGGCCGTGCGGTCTTCGTCCTCGGCGCCGGCGGGGTCGTCGAGGCGCGCCTCGTCGGGCTCGGTGACGCCCGCGGCGCCGAGGTGGCCGTCCTTTCCGGACTGAAGGCGGGAGAACTCGTGGTGCACGACCAGCTGCAGAAGCTGAGGGCCGGCGCCAAGGCGGCCGTAGCCGCCCGCTGAACGATGCGCTGGGATTTCTTCATCCGCCGGCCGGTGTTCTCCGGCGTGCTGTCGGTCGTCATCGTGATGGTCGGCGGGCTCGCCTTCACCCACCTGCCTCTTTCCCAGCACCCTCAGATCGCCCCGCCCACCGTCACCGTCGTCGCGAGCTACCCCGGCGCCTCGCCGGACGCGCTCGTCAAGAACGTCGCCGCTCCGCTCGAGGAGGAGATCAACGGCGTCGAAGGACTGCTTTATTTTTCCTCGAACGCCTCTTCCAACGGCACCCTCAGCATCTCCGTCGTCTTCGAGAGCGGGACCGACCCCGACATGGCGACCATCCTCGTGGCCAACCGCGTCAAGCTGGCCGAGCCGCGCTTGCCGGAGGAGGTGCGCCGCCTCGGCGTCGTCACCAAGAAGCGGTCCAACGACGTGCTGATGTCGGTCTCGGTCTTTTCGCCCAAGGCGACGCATGACCCGGTCTTCCTGGGCAACTATGCCTCGACCGCCGTGGCCGAGGAGCTGAAGCGGATTCCCGGCGTAGGCGACTGCGGGTTGTTCGGGGCCCGCGATTACGCCATGCGCGTCTGGCTGCGGCCCGACCGGATGGCCGCGCTGGGCGTCACCACCGCCGAGGTCGTGCGCGCGATCCGGACCACCAACACCCAGTATTCCGTCGGGCGGCTCGGGCAGGAACCTTCGGTGGACGCCGCCTTCGTGGTGCCCGTGGTCTCCCGCGGCCGCATGGCCACCCCCGAACAGTTCGGCGAGGTCATCGTCCGCGCTTCCTCCGCGGCCGGCGTGCTCCGCCTGCGCGATGTCGCGAGGGTCGAGCTCGGCTCCCAGAGCTATGAGCAGGCGAGCAAGCTCGACGGCATGCCCGTCGCCGGCATCCGTATCTTCCTCCAGACCGGCGCCAACGCCCTTGAGACCGCCGACCGCATCCGGGCCCGGCTGGACGAGCTCGCGCGCCGTTTCCCGCCGGACGTCCGCTACGAGATCCCCTTCGACACCACCCGGTTCGTGCGCTCCGCCATCGGCGCGGTGAAGAGCAGCCTCCTCGAGGCGGCCTTCCTGGTGGCCGCGGTCGTCTTCCTGTTCCTGGGGTCCTGGCGGGCTACGCTCATCCCGATGATCGCCGTGCCCGTCTCGCTCGTCGGCGCATGCGCCGGCCTCTGGGCCTTCGGCTTCGGCATCAACATCCTGACCCTCTTCGCGATGGTGATCGCGATCGGCATCGTGGTCGACGACGCCATCGTCGTGCTGGAGAACACCGAGCGGCTGATGCGTGAGCGCGGGCTCTCGCCCTTCGAGGCCGCGCGGGAGTCCGTGCGCGAGGTCGCCGGCGCGGTGGTGGCCATCGTCTGCGTCCTGGTGTGCGTCTTCCTGCCCGTCGCCTTCCTGGGAGGCATCGCGGGCGCGCTTTACCGGCAGTTCGCGGTCACCGTCTCCATCTCCGTCGTCATCTCGGGTTTCGTGGCCTTGACCTTGACGCCCACCTTGTGCGCGCTCCTGCTCCGACCCGACGACCTCGGCGTGGCTCCGGGCGTCGCCGGCCGGTTCGTCGCCGCCTTCGGCCGAGGGTTCGCCCGCCTGGCCGCCTGGCATGGCGCGGCGGTCCGCTGGCTGCTGAAGCATCCGCGTTCGGCCGGCGCGCTGTTCCTGGTCGTGATCGCGGCCAATGCGCTCCTCCTCGTCCGCGTGCCGCGGGGTTTCCTGCCTTCCGAGGACCAGGGTTACCTGCTCGCCACGGTCCAGCTTCCCGACGGAGCCAGCATCGGGCGCACCCGCGCCTTCATGGACCGCATCGCCCCGCTGCTCGGAGCGCAGCCCGCGGGGGAGCCTGCCGTCCGTCATACCTTCGCGGTGAGCGGTTTCGATCTCATCGGCGGCGGCGAGCGGCCTAATTCCGGGACCATCTTCCTGCCCCTCAAGGATTTCGGCGACCGCAAGGCCGGGGGGGACGAGTTTGCCCGCGCCCTCACGGCCATCGGGATGTCCCAGCCGGATGGCCAGTGCCTCGTGGTCAATCCGCCTGCGATCCGCGGTATCGGCACGGCGGGTGGGTTCGAATTCTACCTTCTGGCGAAGGAGGACGACGACCCGGCGCATC
>JBJTAX010000066.1:0-19704 GCA_046091055.1 Verrucomicrobiota bacterium
GATTCCAGGAACCGACGACGGGAGAGCATACGGGTAAAGGACTAAAGACAGGGCTAGGGCTAGGGCTTGGTTGAGTCAAACCACCCTTCCCTGCGGAAAGAAAGCACCGAGCAAAGGGAGGCAGGAATGAATGCCGCGGCGTGATTGGCAGGGTTGCGCGACCCGCTCTACCGCGGCCGACCGGGCCGGACGATGGACTCGTTCTGGGTCTCGATCGCCTTCTGCTGGGCCTCGATCTTGCCCATCGCTTCGGCTTCGGCGACGCGCAGAGGCGTCAGCGTCTTGTCCAGCGCGGCCAGTTCGGCTTCGACGGATTTGAGCGCGGCGGCGAGACCAGGGATTTCCTGCTCGTTCTTGGCCATGGTCATCCTGGAGGATTCGATCCTGGCGGAGGCGGCCACCTTGGCCGCCTCGTTCTCCGCCTTCGCGGCGCCGAGGTCGGCGATGTCCTGCTCGAGCTTGGCGAGCTTCTCCTGCTCGGTGAGCACGCCGACGTTGAACTGCGCGGCCTTGAGGGAGACGAGGCGCTCCCGGCAGGCGGCGGTCTCGGCGACGATGTTCCGGACGTTCGCCTGGGCGGAGGCCAGTTCGGCCTTGGCCTTGGCGAGCTCGGCTTCGGTGGCGCGGTAAGCGGCGGCGAGCGGACGGACCTTGTCGGCTTCCTTGGAGAAATGGGCGATGGCCGTATGTTGCGCGGCGACGGCCTTCGCGGCCTCCTCCTTCTCCGCCGCGGATTTGGCCTTGGCGGCCATGCCCTGCCAGTGCTCCAAGCCTTTCCTCTGCTCGGCCAGCTTGGTCTCATGCTCCGCGAGCTGCTTCGCGGCGGGCTCACCCTCCGCCTTCGCCTTGGCCAAGGCCGCTTCGGCGGCGGCGACCCGGGGCTCGGCGGCCTTCGCGGCGGCTTCGGCCGGCGCGAGCGCCGGGGCGAGCTCGGCCAGCCGCTTCTCCGAAACGACGAGCCGGTCGGCCAGCCTGGGCGGATTGCTGGAGACCTGGGTGACCTCGCGGCCGCTGTCGGTCTCGAAGAAACGGATTTCGCCGAGCCAGTTGCTCGTCACGAACTTCTTGGAATCGTAGAGCGCGACGACCTTGGCCACCTGGTCGCCCTGACGGACGCCTTGCGCGTGGGGAAGGCGGTTGCCTTCGATCGTCCAGAGGGCGGTGGTGCCGTCGGCTCCGCAGGAAAGCAGGCGGCCGTCGGGCGTGAAGGAGACCGACTGGACGTTGCCGTCGTGGGCGGACCAGCTGCCGATGCGCTTGCCGGTCTTCATCTCCCAGGTCATGACCGTGCCGTCGGCCGCGCAGCTCGCCAGGACGTTGGAATCAGCGCGCCAGGCAAGGTCCGTCACGCTCCCCTTGTGCTGGCCGAGGGCGTAGAATTCACCGCCGTTGTCGGCCTCCCAGACGAAGACGTTGCCGTTGCGGTCGGAGGTCGCGAGCAGGATGCCGTCCGGGCTGAAGTCGGCCCCCGTGATCCATTCGGTGTGCTTGGCGATGACGTAGAGCTCTTCGCCCGTGGCGACGTCGAAGCACTTCACCTTCTTGGCGTTGGTGCCGAGCACGACCTTGCGGTGGTCGGGCGAGATGTCGGCCGACATCAGCTGGTCGAATTCCTTGCCGACCTCGGTGACGCGCTTGCCGGTCTTGACGTCCCAGACGACGGCGTGGCCGAACTTGCCGCCGCGGCCGCCGCCCATGATCAGGAGCGAACCGTTGGCGCTGAACTTCAGCGAACGCGCATAACCTACGGAGTAAGGCAGGATGCCGGCGAGCTCATGGCTGTCGGTGTCATAAAGCAGGATCTGCTTCTGGCCGGCGACGGCGAGGAGCGAGGTCCACGGGCTGGCCGCCATCGCGATCACCGCGGAGGTGCGGGGCGTCACGATGACCGGCTCGAGGAGGACGTTCTCCGGACGGGCCACGGGACCGGTCGGCTTACCGGCGCCACCAGCGAAGGTAAGATCGACCTTGGGCTTATTGGAGGCCTTGGCCACGCTGCCCTTGGCCTGGAGCTGGCCGCCGGCGATCCACTTGGAAAGGAGCGTCAGGTCCTTGGCGTCGAGGGGCGCGCCTTCCGGCGGCATGAAGGGTTCTTCCTTCTTGGCGCTGCACGTCCAGAGACGGCTACCGGAAGGATTACCTGCATCGACGACCACGCCGCCGCTGCCGCCGTTCATGAGGCCCGCGTAGCTGGTGAGCTCGAGACCGCCCTTCTTCTTGTCCGGATTGTGGCACGAGAAGCACTTGTTCTCCAGCAACGGCCGGATGTGGTCGTCGTACGTCAGCTTCTCGGCGTCCTGGGCGACCGAGCGGCCCGCGACCAGGCCCACGGCGAGGATCAGGCAGCGGCGGGTGAGCCAGCGGAAGGGAAGCGGGACGGGCATGCGAGGGCGGCTCAGTGGCTGTAGTACTATTCCTTCGAGTTCATCAGCGCCCAGAAGGCGTCCTCGAGGACGTTCTGACGGTTGTCCGGGTCGGCGGCCACGGCCGCGGCGACCGACTTGCGCTCGGCATCGCGGGGAGCGCGGCCGAAGACGCGCAGGAAGAGCTCGGTGACGATCTCGTCGTCCTTCCTGCCGGCGGCGATCATCTTCTCGACGACCTGTCCACGCCGGATACGGTCGTTGACCGCGTCGCCGTTCATCAGGTGGAGGGCCTGCGAGAGGTTCGGGTCCGTCTTCACCTCGGTCGAGGCGACGGACTCCCGCTTCGAACGGCCGAAGGTCGTGAGGAAGTAGTTCGACACGGCGCCGTCGGCGATCTGCACGGCGCGGGCGCCGAGCGGGAGGCCCTGGAACTTGTTGGGCGTCTCGGTGATCTGGGAGATGGCGTCGAGCAGGACCTCGGCGCGCACGCGACGGACCTGCGCCCGGGCGAAGTTCAGCTTGTCTCCCGCGTTGCTCTCGTTGGTCTTCGAGCTGCGCTGGTAGGCGGCCGAGGCCGTGATGTCCCGGACAAGGCGGCGGACGTCGTAGTTGTACTCCGTGAGGCGCGCGGCGAGCTCGTCCAGGAGCTCGGGGTTCGAGGGCGGGTTGGACACGCGCACGTCGTCGACCGGGTCGACGACGCCCACGCCGAGGAAGTGGGCCCAGACGATGTTCGCGATGTTACGGGCGAAGAACGGGTTGCGGGGCGAGGCCAACCATTCAGCCATCACGCGGCGACGGTCGTCGCCGGGCCTGAGCTGCGGCTCCTCGCCTCCGAGGAAGTTGGGCTTCATGGTCTTCTTGGTCAGGAAGTGCTGCGACTCACCGCCCTTGCTGTTGAAGATGATGACCTCCTGGGGGTCGTCGGTGTTCTTGCGGCCGATCTGGGCGAAGAAGGCGTTGAAGCCGTAATAGTCGTCCATCGTCCAGCGGTCGAACGGGTGGTTGTGGCACTGGGCGCACTGGATGCGCATGCCCATGAACACCTGGGCGACGTTCTCGCTGAGCTTGAGACGGTCGAGCTCGCTCTGGTAATAGTTGACCGCGGGCTTCGAGACGGTGCCGCCGCTGGCCGAAAGCAGGTCGACGACGATCTGGTTGATCGGCCGGTTCTTGCCGATCTCGTCGGCCAGCCAATTGTAGTAGAGGAGCGCGTTCTTGTAGAACGGCGGAGCATTGTTGCCTTGGTTGATGCCGGACCGGATCTGGAGCAGCTCGGCCCACTTCATCACCCAGAGCTCGGTGAACTCCTTGCGCTGGAGGAGGCCCTCGACGAGCTGGGCGCGCTTGTCGGGTCGCTTGTCCTCGAGGAAGGCGGTCAGCTCGGCGGGCTTCGGGTAGAGGCCGATGACGTCGATGTAGGCGCGGCGGATGAACTCCTCGTCGGCGCAGGCCCCGGAGGGGACGATGCGCAGGCGGTGCAGGCGCTCGTTGACGGCCTTGTCGATGTAGTTCGCCTCGGCGACCTTGGGGCGCTCGTAGACGAGGCCCTTCGGGATGACGACGGCCTGGGCGGTGACGCTGAAGACGTCGAAGCGGGCGAGCATGAAGGCCGCGCCGCGTTCGCCGGAGCGGACGAGGCCGTCCTTGTCGATCTTGGCCACGGGGTCGTTGTTCGACATGAACAAGGCGAGCTTCGTGACGTCGCGGTCGGTGCCGTCGGAGTAACGGGCGCGGACCGTGATCTGCTGCGTCGCGTCCTTGCCTTCGAGCACGAGCTGCTTCGGGAAGACCTCGATGCCGGTGACCTTGGCCACGCCCGGCGCGTCGTCCTTGGCGCCGTTGGCGATCCACTCGAGGATGGTCCGGTTGTATTCGGAGTCCGCGTCGTAGAGCTTGTTGCCGGAATGCGGCACGGCACCGGTCGCCTTCTCGACGAGGGTGCTCTCCTCGGGGATGGCCAGGTTGATGCGGCGACCGATCAGCTCGCGGGTGAGACGGACGTAGTCGCCGTCCGGATCCATGCCGAAGAGGGAGAGGCGGAAGCCGTCCTTGCCGCGGGCGGCGCCGTGGCAGCCGCCGCTGTTGCAGTTGGCGCGCAGGAAGACCGGCATGACGTCCTGACGGAACGAGACCGCGCGGTCCTTGTGGCCTTCCTTCACCGCGACGGGGATGCGGGCGGTGCGGCCGCCGAGCGCGGCGACGACCTCGGTCTGGCCGCCGTCGGCGACGGCGTGCAAGGAGTAGCCGTCGAACTTCGCGACCTTGTCGTCCGCGACCTTCAGTTCGGCGAAGGCGGGGACGTCCCGGGTGGTGGCGTCCTTGAAGGTGGCGAAGACCACGTTGCGGTGGAAGTCGCGCCTGGTCTCGAGGGTGACGGACTCCGGGAAGATCTCGACCTTCTCGAGGGTGGTCAGCTTCTGCGCGAGCTCGGCCTTGGCTTCTTCCTTGGCCTTGTCCTTGGCGGCGAGCACGACGCCCGCGGACCAGGCGGCGCCTTCGGCGACCCAGCGGCGGATGACGTCGATCTCGGAGGCCGGCAGCGGCCCGCCCTTCGGCGGCATCAGATCGTCATGATCCTTAGGCAGGGTGAGACGCTTCACGAGCTCGCTCTGATCGGCGGCGACGCCGAGGAGCGCATGACCGCTCTCGCCGCCCTTGACGAAGCCCTCGCGGGTGGTCATGAGCAGGCTGCCTTTGGTCTTGTCCGGATTGTGGCACTCGACGCACTTGCCCTCGAAGATCGCGCGGACCTCGTCGAAAGCGACGGGCGCGGCCGAGGAGGCGGCGGTCAGGCCGGCGGAGAAGAGGGCGAGCAGCGGGAGACGGCGGAAAGACATGGCGGAAAGTTCAGTTCTTGGGGGCTTCGTTCTTCTGCCGGAGCTGCTCGAGGCGCGAGAGGACGACGGGCGCCGGCGCGGCGGCGGGCGCGGCGGTTTTCGCGGCGGGCGCGGCGGCTTTCGCGACGGGCGCCGGCGCGGCCTTTCGCGGGGGATCAAGGCGGAGGACCGAGCCGAGGGCGATGCGGTGCGTGGCGAGGCCCTGTCCGGTCGGGATGTCGACCTGCACGAACATGTTCGCGGTCTTGCCCGGACGCGACTTGTCGTCCGTCTCGACGGTGAAGCGGAGCTCCTTGGTGTCCTTGGTCACCTTGATGGGCGCGATACGGATGGTATCGGGCGCGCCGACGAGCTGGGCGACGGCTTCGCCTTCGAACGGACGCTGGACCTCGAAGTGGGTGGCCATCACGCCGGGCATGCCGATCTCCATCGCCGTGAGCGGGATGGCGTTGGCGGCGACATAAGGCGCTTCGGTCGTCAGCACGGCGAACGGCGAAGCGTTGTAGACGCGTCCCTTGCCGGCGTCGGCCTCGCCCTGCACGACGAACTTCCACGGCTTGGTGTCGACGTTGCCGTTGGCGCTCAGCTGGAAGACGCACTCGGAGCCCTCTGCCGGGATGGTCTGCTCGCCGAGCGACGAGACGCCGGGAGGGGTCCAGCACATGAACACGCGGATGGCTCCCTTGAAGCCCTCCTTGCGCTTGGCGACCACCTTCAGGTTGAAGATGCCATTGCGCACGAGGGGGGTCTTCGGCGTCTCGATCTCGAGGGAGTAAGGGGCTTCGTCGACCACGGCGAAGGGGAGCTGGTCCTCGATGCCCTGGTAGTAGATCACGTTCCCGATGCGGACGATGTCGTAGGTGCGGCGCATCTGGCCGACGATCTTGTTGGCCGGGTCCTTGGGCTGGAGCAGCGGGGTGACAATGGCGCCGCCGTGCGGGGCGTCGGCCGCGGCCTCGAGCACGAGGGGCACGCCAGGCAGGTCGCCTGGGGCGGCGTCTTCGAGCAGCTTCACGCCGGCGGGCAATCCCTTGAGGTCGAAGCGGTACTCGCCGCCGACGCCGTTGCGGGTGAAGTACTCCAGCAGCACCATGCGGCCGCCCTTGGGGACGGCCATGAACTGGCGGTAGCTCGTGTCGTTGACGGTGTAGTCCGGGGAAGCGAAGGTGAGGCTCGGCCGCGAGGCCACCATCTCGATGCGGTAGACGAAGTTGGCGCCGCCGCGCTCGAGATGGTCGGCGACGCGCACGGAGTAGACACCGTCGACCGCCGCGGTGAACTTGAAGCGGGAGTCGAGACGACGCATGCCGCCGCCGTCATCGTTGCCGATGACGGACGCGCCCTTGGGCGTGTACACGTTGACGACCGGATCGAGGGGCGAACCTAGGGTCTGGGCGAGCGCGCGGCATTCGAAGACCTGTCCCTTCTTGAGCGGCACGCGGAAGCAATCGACGTCGCCGGGTTTCTCGATGATGCCGTTGAGCGCATAAGCCGTGGCCTCGGCGGCGAGGGTGCCTTGCTCGAGCGACTCGTTCGGTTCGGCTTCGAGGATGTTGTCGACGGTCGTGAGGCGGAAGAGGTTGCCGGAGGGCGCGGGCGGCTGCGACTTCGGGTAGAGCACGAACTCGGCGTCGTCCTCGGCGGGGAGCGCCACTTCTTCGGCGAAGGAGTCGCGGGGCTCGAGGAAGCGCACGGTGACCTTCGTGCCTAACTTGCCGCCGGCCGGGTAGACCGCGTCCGGCCGACGGAAATCGCCGACATGCAGGCGGTAGAAGGAGTTGGCCGAGCCGCGATAGGAGGACTCGCGCACCATGACGTAGTAATCGCCGTCGTATTCGGCGGTGAAGGAGCAGTAGCCGTCCTGACGGTGGAGGATCGTGTCGTCGGAGGCGGCCTTCTCGAAACGGTCCTTGTCGAGGATGGCGACATAGGGGTCCATCGCTCCCTGCGGGATGGTGGCGAGGCGCAGGCCGTCGACCTGCACGCCGATGCGCTGGCCTTTCCTGACCGTCAGCTTGAAGTAGTCCACGTCTTCGGAGAGCACCACGCCTTCGACGGTCTGGTTGAGGGCGATGGCCTGGGCGCCGGCGAACTCGCTGTTAGGCTCCTTCTCCTCGACGTTCGGGTAGGGGCTCGCGAAGAACTGGCGCATGTGCGAGACGCCGGACTTCGTGCGGACGCGCATGACGTGGTTGCCGGCGCGGACGGACTTGTCGATGGACAGGGTGAGCTCGACCTTGTTGGCGGCGCGGCTCTCGACGCTCTTCACCTTGAAGCCGGGCGTGTAGAACATCAGGTCCTCGAAATCGTCGAGGCGCGCGCCCGTGATGGTGAGCTTGACCTCGGCACCGATCTGGCCGCCGTGCGGCTTGAGCGCCGACATGTCAGGATAGGCCGCCCACGCGGCGAGCGGGGCGACCAGGAGCGCGGCAAGGTGGCGGAACTTCATGTAAGCGATAAAGCGGGGCGCAGCCCGCCCGCGGCGCCGACCGGCGCGCGGATGGGGAGCCGGGGACGGATCAGGCCAGCCAGTCGGTCATCACGCGACCGCCGTTGACGATGTCGATCGGACGGCCGCCTTCCGACATGATGCGCTTCTCGGCGTTGATGCCGAGGACGCGGTACATGGTCTTGGCGAGGTCCTCCGGGCCGACCGCGTCGCGGTCGGGCTCGCCGCCGAGGGCGTCGGAGGCGCCGTGGATGTAGCCTTCCTTCACGCCGCCGCCGGCCATGGCGACGGAGAAGACGCGCGGCCAGTGGTCGCGGCCGTTCGTGCCATTGATCTTCGGCGTGCGGCCGAACTCGGAGCTGACGAGGACGAGCGTGCGCTTGAGCCTGCCGCGGTCCTGCAGGTCGGTGAAGAGGCGGGCGAAGGCCTGGGCGCACTGCGGGGCCTGGCCGTCGAAGGCGCCCTTGATGTTCGAGTGGTGGTCCCAGCCGCCGAAGGTGACGGAGACCATGCGGACGCCGGCCTCGACGAGGCGGCGGGCGAGGAGGAAGCGCTGGCCGGCGGTGTTACGGCCGTACTCATCGCGCAGCTTGTCGGATTCCTTGGACAGGTCGAAGGCCTCGCGGGCCTTGGCGCTGCTGACGAGGCCGTAGGCGGCCTGCTGGAAGCTGTCCATGGCGCCGATGGCGTCGGACTTCTCGGTGGCGCGGAAATGCTCGTCGACGGCGGCCAGCATGTTGCGGCGGCGGTCGAAGCGCTGCGTGGTGACGTCCTTCGGGGCGAGGAGGTCGCGGACGGCGAAACCCTTGTCGGCCGGATCGCTGCCGAGCGCGAACGGACCGAAGGCGCTGCTCATGTAGCCGGTCCCCTGCTCCGGAATGCTCTGGCTGGGGACGACGACGTAAGGCGGCAGGTTGTTGCGCGAGCCCTGCTCGTGCGAGATGACGGAGCCGTAACTCGGGAACTTGATCGCCGGGCTCGGGCGGTAGCCGGTGAACATGTTGTGCGTGCCGCGCTCGTGGGCCGCTTCGCCGTGCGTCATCGAACGGACGACGGTGAGCTTGTTCATGATCTTCGCGATGTTGACGAACTTCTCGCCGACGTATTCGCCGGGTATCGAGGTCTTGATCGGCGTGTACGGTCCGCGGTAGTCAGGCGAAGCGAACGGCTTCGGATCCCAGGACTCGTGCTGCGCCATGCCGCCGGGGAGGTAGATGTGGATGACGGAGTCCGCCATCGCGTTGAAAGACTCGACGCCCGGAATCTCCGCGCCCTTGAGGCGGAGCATGTTCGGCAGGCTCAGGCCGAGCGTGCCGATCATGCCGATATGCATGAAATCACGGCGGCTCAGCGCGGAGAGGACGTCGGGGTGGTTTCCTTCGCAGTTGCGGTGGAGTTTCATGGTCTGACGTGGGTTACCTTTCAGACAGTTGGAAGACCGACAGGTTGCGAATAAATATGATGTTTTCGCCTACATATGCACACATATGCACACCAGCCTTTAAATGGAATGAAACAATCGTTTATATGCTTATTTGAGCGTATATTATCATTAAACCCTAAAAATCAGCTCTCGGGAGGGCTCCCGGCCATGCCCCATTAAGACCACCCGGTCGGACAGGAACCGGGCGGTGGCGAAGGCGTTCCGGTCGGGGGTCTCGACCATGCCATGGAACGTCACGCAAGGCAACCCGTCGACCTCGGCGAAGCCGCCGGCGTGGTGGTGACCGTTGAACCAGGCGACGACGTTCCGATGTCGCCTCAGGGCCGCGAGGACCTCGGTAGCGTCCCAGGCGTCGTAGGAGCCGGCCGGCGCGACCGGATGGTGCGCGCAGACGACGACCTTGAGCCCCTTCCCCGCCGCGTCGCCGGCGACACCCTCGAACCAGGCGAGCTGCTGCGCGCCGACCGCGCCGTTCCAATCCTGCGCCTGCGGGAGCTTGCGCGCCTTGACGCGGGCGAGTTCCGCGACGGCTTCCCTGCGCGCCTCGGTGCCGGCGAGCGACGCATACGTGCTCACGGCGCCGGTGTCCAAGACGACGAAACGGAAGCCGGGGCGATCGAAGCAACGGCGGCGCGCGGCGATGCCCAGCCGGGCGTCGACCAGCGTTTTCTCCCCGTCCAGCAAGGCGAAATCATGATTGCCGAGGACGTGTTCCCAGCGGTGGCGCGACGCGGCGAGCGGCGCCAGGATCGCGTCGTAACTCCGCCACTCGCGGTCGATGGTGTCGCCGAGGTTGACGCAGAAATCGAGCGGGCGGGAGTTGAAATGTTCGACCGCGGCGCCGAGCTTGGCGACCGACGCGCGGTACGCGCGCGTGCCGCGGTCCGGGATGTCCGCATACTGCGGGTCTGCGATGATCCCGACCTCGAAAGCTTCGCTCCGCGCGGCGCAGCCGACGAACGGCGCGACCGCGACGCCGAGGGCGAGCTGACGCAGGAAACGACGGCGGGGGAGCGGCGAAGGCATGCGCCGATTAAGCACGCGGCGGGCCTGCCCCCAACGAAAAAGGGTGCGTGCACCGCCCCAAGACGCCCTTTGACAGGGCCCCGCGGCGCGCGTAGGAAAACATATCATCCTTACCACCCATGAGCACCCCTGACGCCACCGCGGAGGAACCGAAGACCCTCGCCCAAGGGTTCCGCCTGGTCCTGATCGCCTCGGCCCTCTTCATCGCCGGCTGCTCCGCGTTCTTCTCGGTCCGCGGCCTCGGCCTCCTGTTCGTCGGGTCCGAGGTGCCCGTCATCGTGATGGCCGCCTCGCTCGAGGTCGGCAAGCTGGTAGCGGCCTCGTTCCTCTACCGCTACTGGGACCGCATCAACGGCGCGATGCGCTTCTACCTCACGCTGGCGGTAGTGCTGCTCATCGCCATCACGTCCCTCGGGAACTACGGCTACCTCGCGCGCGCCTACGAGAAGACCGCGACGCAGATCCAGCGCAACGAGCTCGAGATCGCCACGCTCGGGAAGGAGATCGCCGACGTCCAGCGCCGCATCGACGACTCGCGCGGCCGCAGCACCCGCCTCACCACGGCCAGCCGCGAGGACCTCGCGAAGGCGCAGGCCCGCCTCGGCCAGGCCAACGACGCCCTCGCCGCCGCGCTCACCCGCCTGCAGGAGAAGCGCCGCTCGGTCGACGCGCGCCGCGCCGCCGACGTCACCGCCCCCACGCAGCGCGCCGGCCTCCGCTCCGCCACCCTCGCCAAGTCGATCGCGGCCGAGGAGGCCAACGTCGCCGTCCTGAACGAGCGGATCAAGGTGCTCGACCAGGCGGTCTCCGCCTACACCGCGCAGGGCACGACCAGCCAGTTCCTGCTCTTCGAGAAGGACAACGTCCGGAAGGGCCAGGAGCTCCGCTCCGAGCAGAAGCCCGAACGCGACGCCATCGCCGCCAAGCTCGCCGAAGCGGCCGGCCGCGTGGAGAAGCTCCGCGCCGAGCAGGCCCGCCTCGACGCCGACAGCGGCAAGGAAGTCTCCGGCCTCCGCCAGCAGTTCGCCGACGAGCTCGCGCGCATCGACGCCGAGGAGAAGGAACTCCGTAAGGCCAGCGCCGCCTCCCTCGCCGACCTCGAACGCCAGCTCGCCGCCCTCCAGGAACAGGGCCAGGGCAAGGTCACGATCACCGACGCGGAGATCGAGCAGCTCCACAAGACGGTCGTCGACCGCAACCGCCAGGTCCACGACCTGCGCGACCAGATCGCCGCGGCCGACATCGGCTCGTACCGCTTCGTCGCCCGCGCCTTCGAGGCCGAGGCCGACGACGTGGTCAAATGGCTGATGCTGGCGCTGGTCGCGGTGTTCGACCCGCTGGCCGTAACGCTCGTCGTGGCCTTCAACGTGGCGACGCAGGGCCGCCGCGCGCGTCCCGAAGCCGTCGCGCCGGGAACGCGCTCCGGACCCGTCGCCCGGACTGGGCGCGGCTGGACCAAGGCCGAGGTCGTCGTCCTCGCCCTCCTCGGCGCCTTCCTCGCGCACCTCATCGCCTGGGCCTGGGCGTCCGACGGCGGCGCGCCGCCCCGCCGCACGGCAGGCGTCCTCGGCTCCGTCCCGGGGGACAGCTTCGCGGTGATGACCTTCCGCCCCGAGGAACTCCGCCAGAAGAGCACCAAGGCCTTCCCGGACTGGCTTGAGCGCACAGGCGGCAAGGGAATGTCCGCCGCGTTCGCGGAGCTGCTCCGCAGCGGCCTCGACGCGCATGCCGACATCCAGGCGTTCGCCAAGTTTCCCGGCGCCATCGGCACCGCCTCCTCCGCCGAGCATCCGTCCATCCTCTGCGGCGCGGTCTTCCGCGTCACCGACCCCGCCCTGGCCGAGGCCGCGCTTTCCCGCCTCGCGGACCAGATGAACGAAGCGGCCCGCGGCGACTCGCGGCGGCCGCCCTCGAACCTCACGCGCAACCGCGCGATGATCCGGCACGGGGAGGGCCGCTACATGGACCCTGAAGGCGGGTTTTTTTCCTTTGGTCTGACGAACCGGACCGCGATCATCCTGGTTGAGTTCGAAGGCAATCCGCGCGCCCCGGGCGTGGAAGCGGAGATCCGTCGCTGCCTGCTCCGTCCCGAGCAGCGGACGGCCCGGCCCGGCGAACGCCTGCCGACCTACGTCGGCGAGCAGCCGGGCGCGCTGACGCTCTGGTTCGACGCCAGCCGCTTCTTCGGCCGCCTGCCGATGAAGGAGGCCGACCGGCGGCGCTACGAGCAGCTGAAGCCGTCCCTCGACTTCGAGATGCTCCTCGCGCTCAGCGCCGCGGGCAACGACGCGCTCGTGCTCGGCGGAAGATACCTCTACCAGTTCGACCGCTTCGCCGAAGGCGCGCCCCGCGACCCGCTGGCGGCCCTCGCCAAGATCGGCGCGCCCAAGGAGCCCGACCTGGCCTGGAAGCTCGTCAACCGCGGCGTCGACACGCTCGACTTCGAATCGTTGGTCGAACGCATGCGCAACGCGCTCGGCGACGACCGCGCCTCCGTCGCGCGCCGCGTGGTGGTCGAGAAGTCCATCCCCTCCGCCCGCGAGGCGAAGTTCACGATGAACGCGCGCTTCGACCCCAAGGCCGGCCCGCCCCTCGTCGCGGCGATGTCGCTCCTCGCCCCCTGACGCATCCGCGACGATGAACGCTCCGCGCCTCCGCCTCGCCTGGCTGCTCGCCGTCCTGCTCTCGGCCGGCTGCGCTTCCACGTCGTCGGATGCCGGCGACAGCGGCAAGGCTTCCGGCGGCGGCAAGGCCCACGCCGCCGACGCCCCTGCGAAGAAGGACAAGGCCAGCGCTCCGACGACGGCGAAGAAGCCGGCGAAGCCAAAACCTGACGCGGTCGCCCGGCGCGATGGTGCGGGCACCGCCAAGGAAGACGTCCGCCCTCCGGGCAAGGCCGTGGCCGCGGAGACGCCGCGGAACCCGGCGAAACCGAAATCATCGAAGCCCGCGCCCAGCATGCCGCCGAAGCCCGCGCCGACCGAGGCGACGATCGCGGCCGACCTGCTCGCGAAGGCCGTCGCCGACGAAAAGACGCACGACGCCCAGATGCGGCACCGCTACGGCGTGTCGACCGACATCGACCTTGCCGGCCTGCTTTCCCGCGACGAAGCCGAAGAAGCGTCCCGGCGGCGCAAGGCCGTGGAAGCCGCCCGCCTGCGACTGGCGGCGACGTCGCCGGCCGCCCGCCCCGCAACCGCCGAAGCCAAGCCCCTTGCGCTGAAGACGGCGGACGCGGCGACCGCTGCCTCCCCTACGGGCGACGCGACGGCCCGCCTGCCTTCGGTCCCCGCCGCCGGCGCGACGCCGGCGCCGAGGACGCCGACGGCCTTCCGCCTCGGCGAGTGGCTCACCGATGACAAGGAGCATCAGGCTTGGCGCGAAAAACGCCTCGCCAAGCTGACCGAGGCGAAGGACGAGACGCCACCCGCTCCGCCCGCCAAATAAGCGGACGCAAAATAGGCGCGGCCGGAGCCGCGCCTTTCCGGGACGCCTTTCAGGCGCTTACTTGATCTCGCCGATCGCGATGTTACGGTATTCGACCTTCATCTTCACGCCACCGTGCACCTGGAGGCCCACCGGAGCGGCCTTCGGATAGCCGGCGTCGACGTAGTTCGAGACCTGTTCGCCGTTGAGCCAGACGGTATAGGTGTCGCCCTTGGCCTGGAAACGGATCTTGTTCCAGTCGCCGTTCTTCCAGAGCGCCGGGACCTTGGGAGCCCAGCCGGCTTCGGGATACTTGCCGACGTAGAACGTGCAGGTCATGTCCTTCTTCAGGGAGCGGGAGACCCCGATCTGCATCTGGATGTCCTTCTTCCCGGCGGCGTCCTTACGGACCATGATGCCGCTGTCGATCTCGCCGCTGAAGCGGCATTCGCACTCGATGACGACGTCCTGGTAGGACTTCTCGGTGTAGAGCATGTTGCCCTTCTTGTAGTCCTTGAAGGCGAGGTCGTTCACGCCGGTGAGGACGCCGTCGGCGGCGGTCCAGAAGGCGTCGGCGCCGGAGGTCTTCCAGCCGGCGAGGTCCTTGCCGTTGAAGGCGGATTCGAGTTTCACTTCGGCGGCCGAAGCCGAGACGACGAGGGCGGCGTAGGCCGCGAGGAGACGGAAGGAGATCATAGGTTTTGGGTAGTGGTAGAGATAGGGGCGGAAGGTGGAGAGACAATCAAAGAGCGATGCCGATTATGGAAACAGGCCTGCCGAATTCCGTTTGCCTCCCGACGGACCACCCCCTACCCCTTCCCTATCCCTACCCCTCCTCTGACCCCATGCCCACCCTAAGCATCCTCGCCCTGCTCGCCGTGACCGCCCTCTCCGCCTCCGCCGCCGAAGTGAAATATCAGCTGGCCCCTAACTTCCTCGGCACGCCTCCCGGCAAGGCGACCATCGGCAACGGCCACTGCGAGATCGCCGTCGATTCCGCCGGCCTCATCTACGTCAGCGTCCAGGAGAAGGACGCCGGCATCCAGGTCTACGGCCAGGACGGCAAATACCTGAAGACCCTCCCGCTGCCGATGTCGCTCCACGGCTTCGTCATCCGTAAGTCCGCCGAAGGCGAGTTCCTCTACGGCGCGGTCCTCGGCGAGCAGCGCCTGCTCAAGGCCAAGCTCGACGGCACCATCGGGATGGAGATCAAGCCCGACGCCTTCCCCGCCGACAAGGGGGTGGCCAAGGACAAGAAGGGCACGGCCGGCAACGCGCTCAAGCTGACGAGCTGCGACGTCGCCCCGAACGGCGACATCTACGTCGTCGACGGTTACGGCAAGAGCTGGGTCTTCGTCTTCGGCGCCGACGGCAAGTTCAAGTCCGTCTTCGGCGGCCCCACGCAGGTCGTGGACGGCAAGGGCTTCGCCAACACCCACAAGGTCTTCGTCGACACGCGCTTCAGCCCGGCCCGCCTGCTCTGCCTCGACCGCGGCAACAACCGGATGTTCCACGTCGACCTCGACGGCTCGAACCCCCGCATGATCGCCAACCAAGGCCTGCGCAATCCGTCCTCGGCTTCGTTCCACGGCGACCTGATGTGCGTCGCCGAGATCGCCGGCCGCGTCTCGGTCTGGAACAAGGAAGGCCAGATGGTCGCCGCGCTCGGCGCCAACGACACCAAGGGCCAGACCAACACCCCGAAGGTCGCTCCGGCCGACTGGCGCGAAGGCGTCGTGACCTCGCCCCACGGCATCACCTTCGACAACGCCGGCAACATCCTCGAGACCGAGTGGAACATCTTCGGCCGCGTGCTGCGCTGGAACCGCCAGTGAGCCGCGCGCTGCGCCAGCTGATCCTGACCTGGGGAGCCCTCGCGCTCCCCTTGTTCGTCTGCGCCCACAACGGCGAGGTGCTCCTGAGCCGCCTGACCCTGCACGCCGACGGCTCCTGCTCGCTCAAGGTCACCGCCGACCTCGAAGGCAACTTCAACAACCGCGCACGCGCGGAACTGGCGAAGGCCGTCGACGGGCTCTTCACGGTGTCGACCGGGAAGGACAACTTCTCGCTCAAGGAAGCGACGGGGGAACCGGATTTCTCGTCGGCCACGAAGCTAGACCTGGACTCGCCGTTCCAGCACACGGCCGAGGAACTGGCGAAGTCTTATAAGTTGGAGAGCGCCGAGTGGCGCTGGACGCCCGACCCGCGCAACTTCATCCTCCGCCTGCCCGACGAGAGCCCCCACACGGTGCTGCTCTGGCTGGTCGACGAGACGAAGCCCGACGCGAAACCCCGCTGGGTGATGATGGTCGCCGGCGACGAATCCCCGCTCATCCAGCCGCATGAGGCCATGACGGAGGCTTCCCGGCCGACGATGATGCTCGTCTGCTTCGGCCTGATGCTCGGCTTGCTTGCCCTGCTCTTCGTCGGCGCGCTCACCTTCAGGCGGCGGCGCCTGCGGGCTTAAGCGAGCGTCGCTTCGACGAACCCGGCCCGCGCCTCGAAGTGCGGGTTGTGCCCGCTTTCCGCCAACGTGACGACGTCCGCCCGCGGGAAATGCGCGCGGATCGTGGCGAAGTCTTCGTCGCGGATGTAATTCGACTTCCCGCCCCGCAGGAAACGCGTCGGTCCGTCCCAGACCTCGCCCGCGGCCAGCGAGCTGCCGAGGATCCCGGGCAGGGAACGCGTGAGGGCCTCGCGGTTCACCGTCCAGCCCCAGCGGCCGGCGGCGCCCTGCCCGAGGTTGGTGAGGATGAACTGGCGCATGCCCCACTCCGGCACCTGCGCGGCGAGCTTCTCGGCGGCGTCCTTACGCGATTTCACCGACGCGAGGTCGAGCGCGTTCATGGCGGCGAACTCCACCCGCACGCGGTCGGCGTAGGCGCGCGGGGCGATGTCGACGACGATGAGGCGCGCCACGAGGTCGGGCCGGTCCATGACCAGACGCATCGCGGCCTTGCCGCCCATGCTGTGGCCCACGAGGTGCACGGGGCCGAGCGCGAGACGGTCCAGGAGCGCGATGACGTCGGCGGCCAGCGCGGCGTAGGAACAATCGTCGCCCCACGGCGAAGATCCATGATTACGCAGGTCCGGCGCGAGGACGCGATGGCCGCGTTCGGCGAGCGCCACGCCCGCGGACTGCCAGTTGCGCGACGACCCGAGCAGGCCATGCAGCACCACGAGCGGCGCGCCGGCGCCGCCGAGCTCACGGACGACCAATGGAAGCGGCGCAGGCACGGAAGGCGACCCAAGGTGGCGGCGCCCCGCCCGAGGTCGAACCATTTTCCCGCCGAGGCTTGAACAAGGGCCCGCGGAAAGTATCAACGACGCATGCTCTCCCGCCTCCTGCCCCTGCTCGCCTGCGCCGCCTCGGCGTTCGCCGCCATCGAAGTCGTCAAGGTCCCCGGCGCCGAAGACCTGCACGAGCCTTTCAGCATCGCGTTCGACGCCCGGGGCGACGCGTATGGCGTCGAATTCCAGCCGGCCAACCGCGTGTTCAAGTGGCACGGCGGCAAGATCGACTACGTCTCCGGCGTGAAGTGGAACAGCATGGGCAAGACGCCGAAGCTGCCGGCCCCGGCCAAGCTCCTCGACCTTTCGCCGGCCGTCTACAACGGCATGCACGACATCTCCATCGCCCCGGACGGCGCCATCTACCTCGCCGACAGCTTCCAGCACCGCATCGTCCGCCTCGATCCGCAGACGCACGTCGCGACGCTCTTCGCCGGCACCGGCAAGGCGGGCTTCGGCGGCGACGGCGGCCCCGCCGAGCAGGCGCAGTTCAACATCACGATGTGCGGCACGCTCAGCCCGGACGGCGCGTTCATGACCATCGCCGACATCGGCAACCATCGCGTCCGCCGCATCGACCTGAAGACCCGCGTGGTCACGACCCTCGCCGGCAACGGCAAGCGCGGCCTGCCGAAGGACGGCGACGACGCGCTCAACGCCCCGATGGGCGACGTGCGCGCCACCTGCGTGGCCAAGGACGGCACGGTCTATGCGCTGCTCCGCGGCGGCAACGCGCTCGTGGCGGTCAAGGACGGCAAGCTCAACGTGGTCGTGAACAAGGCCGGCAAGGCCGGTCCCGCCACCGACGGCCCGGCGGCCGACGCCACGATGCGGGGTCCGAAATACGTGACGATGGACGCCAAGGGCAACGTGCTCATCCTCGACACGGAGAACCATTGCCTCCGCCTGTTCGACCCCGTGAAACAGACCATCCGCACGATCGTCGGCAACGGCCAGAAGGGCGCCGCGGTCGGCGCGGACTGGGCCGGCACGCAGCTCAATCGTCCGCACGGCGCCCGCATCGGACCCGACGGACGCCTTTACGTGACGGACACGGAAAACAACCGAATCCTCGTCGGTCCGGCCCCTTAAGCAGGGTTCGGCCGCCGGGCGGGGTTTTTGGGTTTGTCTCTTTCGCCGTGGGGCGGTTGGTTCGGGGGTCACTTCACGCCGCAATGTCCTCGACCGGTTCCAGTCCCTCCCGCCGTCCTTTCGGCCCCCGCGCCTTCGTGGGAGCCCATACGGCCTTGGTCACCCCTTTCCTGAAGGGCGCGGTGGCCTGGGATGACCTGAAGAAGCTGGTCGAATTCCAGATCCAAGGCGGCATCGACGGCCTGGTCGCCGTCGGAACCACCGGCGAGTCCCCTACCCTCGATTACGACGAGCACATCGAAGTCATCCGCCAGACGGTCGAATTCGCCGCCGGCCGCGTCCCGGTCATGGCCGGCACGGGCTCCAACGCCACGACCGAGGCCCTCGACCTGACCCAGCGCGCCGACGAAGCCGGCGCCGACGCGTTCCTGCTCGTCGCCCCGTATTACAACAAGCCCAGCCAGGAAGGCCTCTACCGCCACTTCTCCGTGCTGGCCGAAGCGACCGCCAAGCCGATCATCCTCTACTCGATCCCGGGCCGCTGCGGCATCGAGATCACCGTCGAGACCACCCTCCGCCTCCGGAAGCAGTTCCCGCACGTCGTCGGCATCAAGGAAGCCGGCGGCCAGGTCGAGAAGGCCGCGCGCCTCGTGCGCGAAGCCGATCCGGAATTCATCGTCCTCAGCGGCGACGATTCCCTGACCCTGCCCTTCGCCGAAGTCGGCGCCCAAGGCATCGTCTCCGTCGCGTCGAACCTCATCCCCGGCCCGGTGGCGAAGCTCGCCCGGCTCGCGCGCACGAAGCAGTTCGCCGAAGCCAAGGTGCTGCACGACCAGCTCGCCGAGATCTTCAAGACCCTCTTCGTCGAACCCAATCCGGTGCCCTTGAAGCATTGCATGCTGCGCGCCGGCATCATCCGTTCGGACGAAGTCCGCCTGCCCCTCTGCGAGATGTCCGAGGCCAACCGCCTCCTCGTCGAGAAGGTCGCCGACGCCACCCTCGCCTCCCTCCGATGAGCCAGACCATCCGCATCCTCCTCAACGGCGCCAAGGGCCGCATGGGCCTCGCCATCGCCCACGTGGCCGCCTCCGAGCAGGCCGTCATCGCCGCCGGCGTCGACCAGGGCGATGATATCGCCGCGCACATCGGCGCCGCCGACGTGGTCATCGACTTCTCCTTCCACCCCGTGACCCTCACCGTCGCGCAGCTCTGCGCCCGGCACAAGAAGCCTCTGGTGATCGGCACCACCGGCCACACCGCCGAGGAGAAGGCCGCGATCACCGCCGCCATCCAGGGCCTCCCGGTCGTCTGGGCCGGCAACTACTCCGTGGGCGTCACGCTCCTCAACGCGCTCGTCCGCCAGGCCGCCCGCACGCTGGCAGACGCACGCCGCTGGGACCTGGAAGAGCTCGAGATGCACCACCGCCTCAAGAAGGACGCGCCCTCCGGCACCGCCGAGACGCTCCTCAGGATCCTGCTCGAGGACCGGAAACTCGCCAAGGAAGCCCTCAAGCACGGCCGCGACGGCTTGGTCGGCGAACGCCCGCTCGGCGAGATCGGCGTGCACGCCATCCGGGGCGGCGACGTCGTCGGTGACCACACGGTCCTCTTCGCCGCCGAAGGCGAACGCCTCGAACTCACGCACACGGCCTCCAACCGCGAAATCTTCGCGCGTGGCGCCGTCCGCGCCGCCCGCTGGCTCCGCAGCCAGCCCGCCGGCCTGTACGGCATGGAAGACGTGCTGGGGTTGAAGTGAAGGCAAGGTAGAAG
>JBJTAX010000067.1:0-3381 GCA_046091055.1 Verrucomicrobiota bacterium
CTGCTCCTGACGGGTTGCAAGCAGGAGAAGCCCATGCCTGAAAATGAGAACGCGGTCACGGCGTTCGCGCTGCAGCACTTCGTGGACAACGACCAGATCAGCGGCGCCGTGACGGCGGTCGTGGGTCCGGACGGCCTGATCGCGCTCGAAGCATTCGGCCTGGCGGACATCGCCGGAAAGCGCTCGATGGGCAAGGACTCGATGTTCTGGATCGCTTCGATGACGAAGCCGATGACTGCGCTGGCCGTCATGATACTCGTCGAAGAAGGCAAGGTGAAGCTGGACGACCCGCTCGAGAAGTTCGTACCTGAATTCAAAGGCATCCAGCTCAAGACCGCGCAGGGACTCGTCGCCCCGCAACGCCTCGTCACCGTCAAGGACCTGCTCACGCATGTCAGCGGCATCGACACCTCGCCCGTGACGGCTCCCGGAGCGCCGATCGATACCGTCCCGCTCGCCGAGATGTGCGTACGGTATGCCGGCAAACCGCTCGTGAGCGAACCCGGCGCCAAGTGGGCCTACAATAACAACGCCATCAATCTCCTCGGACGCATCGTCGAAGTCGCCAGCGGCAAGGACTACGCCGACTTCATGCAGGAGCGGCTCTTCGATCCGCTAGGCATGGAGAATACCACCTTCTGGCCGAGCCTCGACCATATGGACGTGCTCGCGAAGCCTTACTCCAAGGACAAAGAGAGCGGCGCCTTGGTCGAAGCCAAGAATACCCGCTTCAGCACGCCCCTGCATGACCCCAAGCGCACGCCCTTCCCGGCCGGCGGCCTCTATTCCTGCGCCCGAGACCTCGGACAACTCTATCAGATGCTGCTCAACAACGGCGAACTGGGCGGCATGCGCTACCTCAAAGCCGCGACGCTCAAGCAGATGACCATGAACCAGCTCGGCGACCTCAAAGGTGTCAGCTTCGCGCCGGGCATGCGCATGGGCCTTGGCTTCCACCTCGTCGGCGAACCGCAGGAAGTCACCGAAAGCCTCAGCCCCGGCACTTATGGCCACGGCGGCGCGTTTGGCACCCAGGCGTGGATCGACCCCGTCAGGAAGCGCGCCTATGTCCTCCTCATCCAGCGCACTGACCTGAAAAATTCCGACGGCAGCGATATTCGTCGGGAGTTCCAGCGGGCGGCGAAGGAAGCGTACGCGAAATAACGCGAAGCGTTATTTCGAGGGGGCACGTGGGGACGAGGGCCGGAGGGAGCAACGCGAGAGGCCCGGAGGCTCAGAGGCTCGGTGGACCAGGCTATACGAGCGTATGGAGTATGGAGTAACGAGTATAGGGAGAGGCTACGTTTCGGGTGGCGGGTGGCGGAACAGGTGTGGGTGAGATGGCGCAAACAGGGTCAGGCACATCATCGCTACGCGAGATGAAGCCAGACCCCGTTGCGCCGAGGATGACCGGGCCGGTCATCCCTACCTTAGACCGCAGGTAACATTACGGTCTCCGGTTACCCCTTGGGTGGAAGAGTGATTCCGGGTGTCGGGCTTTCAATTCTGTCATCGATTCAGTCCTCTGCCATCGACGCAGCCATCTGCTGTCGCAGACGGGGTCAGACACGATCAGTATTCCGGACGAAGCCAGACACCGTCGGGCAGGCCAGACACCGAATTGTCACAATCCCCACGTGATAAGGATTGAAACCTTTCTGTTAAAGTAAGGTTTTTCAATGTATCCCCCTTTCATGAGCTTCCTTTCCATGGTCCTTCGCCGGCCGGTCACCTTGGTCGTCTCGGTCTTCGCGCTGGTGCTCGCCGCCCTCTTCGGCCTGAACCGCATGGCCAAGGACGTGTTCCCGCCCCTGAACGTCCCGACGATCTACGTCGCCCAGCCGTTCGGCGGCATGGACGCCGCGCAGATGGACGGCTTCCTCACCTTCTATTACGAATACCACTTCCTGTACATCACCGGCATCGAGCACGTCGAATCGAAGAACATCCAGGGCGCGGCCGTGATGAAGCTCCAGTTCCACCCCGGGACGGACATGTCGCAGGCCATGAGCGAGACCATCGGCTACGTGAACCGATCGCGCGCCATGATGCCGCCCGGCACCGTGCCGCCGTTCGTCATGCGGTTCGACGCCGGCAGCGTGCCGATCGGCCAGCTCGTGTTCTCGAGCGAGACGCGCTCCGTCGCCCAGCTCCAGGACGCCGCGCTGAACACCGTCCGACCGCTCTTCGCCACCCTGCCCGGCGTCTCCGCGCCCCCGCCCTTCGGCGGCAGCGCCCGCTCCATCCTCGTCAACCTCCACCCCGACCGCCTGCGCAGCACCGGCGTCGCGCCGGAAGAAGTCGCCGCCGCGCTCGCCGGCGCCAACGCCATCCTGCCCGCCGGTAACCTCGTGCTCGGAGACCAGAACCTCCTCGTGCCGGTCAACGCCACGGTGAAGAACATCAAGGACCTCGAGAACGTCCCCGTGCGTTCCGGCCAGAATCCGCCCGTGCTCATCCGCGACGTCGCGCAGGTCGTGGACGGCGCGGACGCCGTGACCAGCTACGCCCTCGTGGACGGACGACGCACCGTCTACATCCCCGTCACCAAGCGCTCCGACGCCTCGACCTTGGCCGTGGCGAGCATCGTCAAGGCCAACCTCGGGACCTTCCAGAACGCCGTCCCGGCGGACATCAAGGTCGCCTACGAGATGGACCAGAGCCCGATCGTCGAACGGGCGATCCATGACCTCTTCCTCGAGGCCGTGCTGGGCGCGGTGCTCACCGGCCTGATGGTCGTCCTCTTCCTGCGCGACGCCCGGAGCACGCTCGTCGTCGTTGTCAACATCCCCCTCGCGCTGCTCATCGCCCTGCTCGGCCTCTGGCTCTGCGGTCAGACCGTGAACCTCATGACGCTCGGCGGTCTCGCGCTGGCCGTCGGCATCCTCGTGGACGAAGCCACCGTGGCGATCGAAGCCATCCAGCAGGAGCGTGAGAAAGGCCGGCCCGTGGCCCGGGCCGTGCGTGACGCCATCGCCGCGACCGCCGGACCGCGCTTTCTCGCCATGGCGTGCGTCGTGGCCGTATTCCTCCCCTCCCTGTTCATGGAAGGCCCAGCCCAGGCGCTCTTCCTCCCCCTCTCGCTCGCGGTCGGCTTCAGCATGATCGCCTCGTACGTCCTCTCCTCGACCCTGCTGCCTGTCCTGGCGGTCTGGCAGCCCCCGGCCGACGCCGCCCCCGCCCCGGGCTTCGTCGAGGGCGTCACGGCTCGCTCCCAAGCGCTCCTCGGCGCCGTGCTCGCGCGCAAGGCCGTCGTCGCGCGCGGCGGCGTGGCCCTCGCCGCGGCCTTCATCGCCGTGCTCGGGTCCACGCTCGGACGCGAGATCGTCCCGCCCGCTAACAACGGCCAGCTCCAGGTGCGCCTGCGGGCCGCGGCCGGCA
>JBJTAX010000068.1:0-3772 GCA_046091055.1 Verrucomicrobiota bacterium
CGGCCTGAAATACGACCAGGACAAGAACTTCGGCGGCGCCAACCTCCGCGCGGCCTTCAACCAGGTGCGCGTCCTCGAGGAATCCGGCTACGGCCGCCGCGGCGAATTCATCGGCCTGGACGTGAAGGCCATCCGCACCCAGCGCGGCTCCCCGGTCACCGACCACCTCACGACTAGCCGCGAGCTGTTCCTTGCGCTCGTCCAGAAGGTCCGCACGGTAGACCAGAAGCTCGTCCAGCAGTATCGCGACGCCCGCGACTACGAAGCGCTCGAGCTCTACGTCCTCAAGCACATCATGGGACTGAAGTAAGTCCCGCCCTCCCCCTCCCTCATGAAGCAGTATCGCCGCAACCCCCACTTCAACGCCTCGTCCCAGCGCTGCTTCGACGTCGCCGTCGATCACGGCTTCTTCAACCAGCCCGGCTTCCTGCAGGGCATCGAAGACATGCGCCAGGTCGTCGCCACGCTCGTCGACGCCGGCCCGGATGCCATCCAGCTGACCGTCGGCCAGGCCCGCCACCTGCAGTCCATCCCGGGCAAGCAGAAGCCGTCCCTCGTGCTCCGCACGGACACGGCCAACGTCTACGGCAAGGAGCTCCCGGCCACGGCGTTCAGCCTGATGATCGAGGAGACCATGCTGCAGGCCGTCCGCCTCGACGCCGCGTGCGTCTGCGTGAACCTCTTCCAGATCCCTGGCGCGCCGGACGTCACCGCCCGCTGCATTGAGAATATCATCAAGCTGAAACCGCAGGCTGATTATTACGGAATGCCGATGATGATCGAACCGCTCGTCTTCCAGCCCAACGCGGTCGCGGGCGGCTACATGGTCGACGGCGACCTCACCAAGATCCTTCACCTCGTCCGCCAGGCGGTCGAACTCGGCGCCGACGTGATCAAGGCCGACCCGACCGACGAAGTCTCGCAGTATCATAAGGTCATCGAGACCGCTTCGGGCATCCCGGTCCTCGTCCGCGGCGGTGGTCGCGTCAGCGACAAGGAGATCCTCGTCCGCACCGAAGGCCTGCTCAAGCAGGGTGCCTCGGGTATCGTCTACGGCCGTAATGTCATCCAGCACCCGAACCCGCGCGGCATCACGCAGGCGCTCATGGCCATGGTGCACCGCAACGCGTCGGTCGACGAAGCCCTGAAGCTCATCTGAGCCCCGTGCCCTCCCCAGACCCAGCCGTCCTCGCCCGCCTGCGTGCCATCGTGGGCGAGGCGCACGTGCTGACGTCCCCGGAGGACACGATACCCTATGGCTTCGACGGCACGGCCGCCCTCAAGGGTCCGGTCGGGGTCGTCGTCTTGCCGGGTTCGACCGCCGAAGTCTCCGCGGTCGTCAAACTCACCTGCCAGCTGAACGTCACGATCGTCACCCGCGGCTCCGGAACCGGACTCAGCGGAGGCAGCGTGCCCTCGGAAGGCTGCCTCGTCCTGTGCCTGACACGTCTGGACCAGATCCTCTCGGTCGACGCCGCAAACCTCACCGTACGCGCCCAGTGCGGAGCCATCACGGCCGCCATCGACGCCGCGGCGAACAAGCACGGCCTCTTCTATCCGCCCGACCCGGGCTCGATGAAGATCAGCACCATCGGCGGCAACGTGGCGGAGAATTCCGGCGGCCTGCGCGGGCTGAAATACGGCGTGACCCGTGATTACGTCATGGGCCTCGAGGTCGTGCTGCCCGACGGACGCATCGCCCGCTTCGGCAACGCCTGCGTCAAGGACGTCGCCGGCTACTCGATGAAGGACCTCTTCATCGGCTCCGAAGGCACGCTCGGCATCATCACCGAGGTCCTGCTCAAGGTCGTCCCCCGCCCGGCCGCGCGCCGCACGATGCTGGCGAGCTACGACCGCATGGAGGACGCCGCGCAGACGGTGTCCGACATCATCGCGGCGAAGATCATCCCCTGCACCCTGGAATTCCTCGACCGCATGACCATCGGCTGCGTCGAGGACTACGCCAAGATCGGCCTGCCCCGCGACTGCGCGGCGCTCCTGCTCATGGAGACGGACGGACATCCTTCCGCCGTCGCCGACGAGGCCGAACAGATGCTGGCCCTGGCCCGCGCCCGCGGTGCCCGGGATGTACGCGTCGCCCGCGACGAAGCCGAAGCCCTGCAGCTCGCCTCCGCCCGTCGCTCCGCCTTCTCCGCCCTTGCCCGCGTCCGTCCGACCACGATCCTCGAGGACGTCACCGTCCCGCGCGACAAGCTCGCCGAGATGGTCAGCTTCGTCGCCGAGGTAGCCAAGAAGCACCGGCTGCTCGTCGGCACCTTCGGCCACATGGGCGACGGCAACCTGCACCCGACGTTTCTGACCGACGAGCGCAACACGGACGAAATGGCCCGCGTGCACGAAGCCCTCGAGGAGATCGTGACCAAGACCCTGGCCCTCGGCGGGACGATCACCGGCGAGCACGGCGTCGGCCTCGCGAAGAAAGCCTGGCTCCGCCGCCAGGTCGGCGAGGGCAGCCACGACCTGATGCGCGAGCTGAAGCGCGCGTGGGACCCCCGCGGGCTGCTCAACCCCGGCAAGATCTTCGACTGAGGGATGAAGCCTTCGCTCCAGCTCCTCGATTACTCGATCCTGCAGCAGTGCATGCATTGCGGGATGTGCCTACCGGCCTGCCCGACCTACGACTCGACCAAGAAGGAGCGGCACAGCCCCCGCGGGCGCATCTCACTGATGCGCGCGGTGGCCGACGACGAACTGAAGCTGACACCGGCTTTCGCCGACGAGATGAGCCACTGCCTCGGCTGCCTGGCCTGCCAGACCGCCTGCCCGGCCGGCGTGGATTACTCGAACCTGCTCGAGACCGCCCGCGCCGAAGTCCAGTCGGCCGGCCTCAATCAGACTTTCACCAGCCGCTTCTGGTGCACGGTCACCATCCGCGGCCTGTTCATGCGCCCGCGCCTGCTCCGCTTTGCCGGACGCCTCCTCTGGCTCACCCAGCGCCTCGGCCTGCAGACCGCCTTCCGCAAACTCGGCCTGACGAAGCTTCTGCCCAAGGATCTCCGTCGCCTGGAGCCGCAATGTCCGACCATCGCGACGAAGTTCTCGCCGCAGCTCATCCGCCCGGTCGAGTGCCCGACCAAGCAACAGCACCGCGTGGCCCTGCTCACCGGCTGCGTCCAGGACCTCGTCTTCTCCGATATCAACCGCGACACCGCCGACGTCCTTCTGGCCAACGGTTGCGAGGTCCACACGCCTCCCGTACAGCCCTGCTGCGGCTCGCTGCATGCGCACAACGGCGAAGCGGACGCGGCCAAGACCTTGGCCAAGCGGATGATCGACCTCTTCCCGCCGTCGCAGTTCGACGCGATCATCACGAACGCCGGCGGCTGCGGTAACCACCTTCGTCATTATGGCTCGCTGCTCGCCGAAGACCCCGTCTACGCGCACTTGGCCAAGCTCTGGGATGCCAAGCTCCGCGACATCCATGAATGGATGATGGAACACGGCTCCCGCGCCCCGCAGACGGGCCTGGGCGACCTGACCGTCACCTACCACGATTCCTGTCACCTGACGCACGGCCAGAAGGTCACGAGGCAGCCGCGCGACCTACTGAAGCTCATCCCTGGGCTCAAGCTCGTCGAGCTCCCCGAGGCCAACTGGTGCTGCGGCAGCGCGGGCATCTACAACATCACCCAGCCCGAGCAATCCGACCAGCTCCTCGTCCGCAAGGTCGTGCACGTCGTCGGCACCGGCGCCTCGGTCCTCGCCACCGCCAACCCCGGGTGCCACCTGCAGATCGCCCGCGGCCTCCGCC
>JBJTAX010000069.1:0-3732 GCA_046091055.1 Verrucomicrobiota bacterium
GGTCGCGCCGGTCATCCCGCGCCCGGCCATCGCGCCCACGCCGGCCAAGACCGTCCTGCCACCCGTCGTCATCAGCACGCCTCCGCCCGTCGCCGCGCGCCCGGCCAACGTCCCCCCGGTCGTCCGTCCGCCCATCGCCCCGGTCGTCAACCGTCCGGCCGCCTCCGGGAGCCAGGCCGCGCCCGGCAGCAAGGGCGTCATCACCGTCCGCCCGCCGATCGTCGTCCGTGACTTCGCGATCGCGCTCAATCTGAAACCCTTCCAGGTGATCGGCAACCTGATGGAACTGAACAAGGTGGTCAGCGTCTCCTCGGTCATCGAAGAAGCCGACGCCCGCAAGGTCGCCGAACGCCATGGCTTCACGCTGGAGATCCGCCATCGCGGCGAAGGCGTGCAGCCCGTCAAGAAGATCGAGAAGCCGTCCGAGGACGATCCGGCGCTCATGACCCCGCGTCCGCCCGTCGTCTGCGTGCTCGGGCACGTCGACCACGGCAAGACCACCCTCCTCGACTTCTTCCGCAAGACCAATGTCGTCTCCGGCGAAGCCGGCGGCATCACCCAGCACATCGGCGCGTACTCCGTCGCCTACCAGGGCGAGAAGCCCGAATACAAAGGCAAGACCGTCACCTTCCTGGACACCCCGGGTCACGCCGCCTTCGCCAAGATGCGCGAGCGCGGCGCCTCCGTCACCGACGTCGCCGTGCTGGTCGTGGCGGCGGACGACGGCTTCATGCCGCAGACCGAGGAAGCCCTCAAGTTCGCGCAGAAGCACGCCGGCGCCATCGTGGCCGCGATCAACAAGGTCGACGCCAAGGGCGCCAACATCGACCGCGTGAAGCAGCAGATGCAGCAGCGCAACCTCACCCCGGAAGACTGGGGCGGCGAGACCATCACCAGCCCCGTGTCGGCGCTCAAGGGCACCGGCATGACCGAACTGCTCGAATCCATCCTGCTTCAGGCCGAGGTCCTCGACCTCAAGGCCAACGCGAAGTGCCCCGCCCAGGGTGTCGTCATCGAATCCCAGATGGAGACCGGCCGCGGCCCCACCGCCACCGTCATCGTCCAGAAAGGCACCCTGAAGCCCGGTGATTCGTTCGTCTGCGGCGAGACCTGGTGCAAGGTGCGCGCGCTCATGGACGAACGCGGCAACCGCATGCCTGCCGCCGCGCCCGGCGCGCCGGCGCTCGTGCTCGGCTGGGACGCCGTGCCGGCCCCCGGCGCCAAGTTCAAGACCGTCAAGAACGACCGCGAAGCCCGCGAGATCGCCGAGGAAGCCACCCTCGCCGCGCGCAAGGCCGCCGAGGCCGTGCAGCAGGCCCCGAGCACCGGCGCCCGCCCCGGCATGTCGGACCTCGAGCGCCTCATGGCCGCGCTCTCGCAGGACAAGGAGAAGGTCCTCCGCGTCCTGCTCAAGGCGGACGTCAACGGCACGCTCGAAGCCCTCGAAGGCTGCCTGCTCGACATCAAGTCGGCCAAGGTCCGCCTCGAGGTCGTCGGCGGCTCCGTCGGCCCGGTCTCCCAGGGCGACGTCTCGCTCGCCGAGGCCTCCAAGGCCCTCATCGTCGCCTTCGACACCAAGGTCGAGAACGGCGTCCAGCCGCAGCTCAAGCGCACCGGCGTCCGCCTCATCACGCATGACATCATCTACGAGCTGATCACGCTCGTGAAGGACGCCATGGCCGAGCTGCTGGACCCCGAGGTCCGCGAGAACAAGCTCGGCGCCGCCGAGGTGCGCGCCGTCTTCCCGCTCGGCAAGGAGCACAAGGTCGCCGGCTGCATGGTCACCGAAGGCCTCATCCGCCGCGCCGCCAAGGCGCGCGTGGTGCGCGACGGCAAGGTCGTCCACCACGGCCCGGTCGAGACCCTGCGCCGCTTCAAGGACGACGCTTCCGAGGTCAAGGCCGGCTTCGAGTGCGGCATCAAGCTCGGCGGCTACGACGAGTACCAGCCCGGCGACATCATCGAAGCCGTCGAGATGGTGCAGACGCGTCCCTCGCTCTAAGGCCCATGTCCCAACGTCAGCTCCGGGTCGCCGAACTGGTCCAGCGCGAGGTCTCCTCCGCCCTGCGCCGGTCCTGTCCGACCGAAGCCGCGCTGATCACCATCACCGTGGCGAGCGTCTCGCCGGACCTGCGCCAGTGCCGGGTCGGCTACGCCGTCTCGGGCGACGACGCCGAGCGCAAGAAGGCCCGCGCCTTCCTGAAGCGCGTGCGCACGGAGCTACGCTCGACCATCGGCGGCATCCTGCAGATGAAGCACACCCCGGACCTCCTCTTCGCCGAGGACGACGTCACCGGGGGCGTGGCGCGCGTGCAGGCGCTGCTCGACGAGATGGCCCGCAAGGACCGCGCGGCCCATCCGCCCAAGGCCGACTAGGCCGTCGGCGGGACGACGTCGGGGAAATCCTTAAGCGCCTCGCGGACGACCGCGGCGCGCCGACGGTCGCGTCCGTCGCTGTCGAGCTCCTGGCCCGCGCGCGCCTGGACATGGGCCGGCTGGCCCTCGATCATGAGGCGGTCGACGAGGTGGCGGCGCTCTTCCGGCAGGCAGCCCAGGTCGCAGGCGAGCCGGAGGTGCGAGAGCATGTTCATGGCCTCCGAGCTCGTCAGCAGGCGGGCGGAACGCAGCACCCCGAGCGAACGGGCGAGCCGGTCGACGAACTTCTCGCCTTCTTCCTCGGCCAGCTTGCGGCGGGCGTTCCACTCCTGCTCGACCACGTGCTTGATCCAACCGCCGAGGTGCCTGAGGATCGCGTCTTCGGAGAGCCCGAGCGTCTGCTGGTTCGAGATCTGGAAGACGTTGCCCGCCGCCTCCGTGCCCTCCCCCAGCCAGCCGCGCACGGCGAGCCCGTCTTGGTTCAGGGCGCGCGTGACCTTGTCCATGTGACCCGCGAGGCAGAGCCCCGGCAGGTGCACCATCGCGGAGGCGCGCAGGCCCGTGCCGACGTTGGACGGGCAGGCGGTGAGGTACCCGAGGCGGTCGGAGAACGCCAGCGGCAAGGCGGCGCCGAGGGCGTCGTCGAGCTGCTCGGCGATATGCCAGGTGCCCCGCAGATGCCAGCCGGCCTTGACCACCTGGAGCCGCAGGTGATCCTCTTCGTTGACCATCACGGAGCATGTCTGGTCGCGGCTGATGACCGCCACGCCCAGCTTGCCGCCCGCGAGCTCCTTGGAGACGAGGTGACGCTCGACGAGCACGGCACGGTCGCGGTCGCCCAGCTCGGCCATGCGGAAGACGTGCCCGCGCCGGAACTTCGGCAACGCCTCGAGCGCCGTGACGCAGCGGTCGGCGATCTCCTTGCGCTGGGGGACCTTGGCCCAGCCGGGGAACGGCAGGCCGGCGAGGTTGCGGGCCAGCCGGCTACGCGTGCTGAGCACGAGTGCCTGCTGGGCGCCCAGCAGATGCGTCAGTTCGCTCTCGGCGGCGAGGATGTCTTCGACGGACATGGTCAGGAGGAGGCGAGCTGGCGCTCGAGGGCGGCGACCTCGTCGCGGAGGCGGGCGGCGCCTTCGTAATCTTCGGCGGCGACGGCCTTGGCCCTCTCCGCGCGGGCGGCCTCGAGTCGGCGGCGGAGCCGGGCGAGAGGGATGACGCCGGCCGGGGCCCGGCCGACATGGGCGGGCTCGTGCTGGACCTTGAGGAGCAGGCCGCCCAGGGCTTCGCCGAAAGTCTCCCAGCAGGCCGGGCAGCCGAGCCGGCCGCGCTTGCGGAAATCCAGGTCGGTGAAGCCGC
>JBJTAX010000070.1:0-3615 GCA_046091055.1 Verrucomicrobiota bacterium
TGCGGAACTCGAAGCGGCCGAGCTGCGAGAGCAGCCAGAGATTCACCGCGAAGAAGGCGTTGAAGCCCCAGCCATAGACGAAGAGGTTGCGCTCGACGGCGACCACGCCCCCATAGGTGAGCCATGCGCAGTCGGGGAAAGGCGCAAGGAGCGAGCCCAGGCCGAGCGAGGCGACCACGGCCAGCAGCGAGGCCGCGAGGAGCCAGACGACGGCGGAGACGAAGAAGAGGAGGAACGGTCCGCGCAGGGAGGCCTCGACGCGGGACAGACGCGCCTCGCCTTCGGGGGGACGGCCCTGCGGGCGGCCGGAACGATTATCCTGGGTCATCGGTGGAACGTAGGTGCGGGGTTATTTGAGGCCGAGCTCGGCGGTGGTCCACATCGTCGTGCGGGCGGCGTTGGCGGCGCGGATGGCCTTGACCTGGTCGGCGGTGACGGCGTTGGCCTGGTTGCCGAAGCTCTGGCGGACGTAGGTGAGGACGTCCGCGATGTCGGCGTCGGAGACGCCCGCGACCGGCGGCATCATGCTGTTGTAGGTCATGCCGTTGACGGTGATCGGGCCCATGAGACCCTGGAGGATGAACTTCACCGGCAGCTCAGGATTGCCCGCGACGATCGGCGCGGCGGCGAGCGGCGGGAAGACGGGTGGCAGACCGAGACCGGTCGGCTGGTGGCAGGCGATGCAGGTGCGCGCGTAGACGGCGGCGCCGCGCTTAAGCTGCTCAGGGTCGGCCTTCACGAAGGCGTTCGAAGAAGCGGCGGGGGCCGGCGCAGGGCCGGCGGCGGCCTGGAGCTTGGCCACGACCTTGGAATCCTGAGCGACGAGGGCGACGGCGTCCTTGAGCGGGATACGGAAGGTGCCGTCGGCGTTGCGGGCGGGCTCGGTGAGGAGGACCTGGGCCTTCTTGGCGTTGTCGGCGCGCAGTTCCTTCTGGGCCTGGCGGCGGAGCGCGTCCTCGCTCGGTCCCTGTCGGAGCGCGAGGTAGGAGTAACCGGTCAAGATCAGGCCGGCGGCGACGAAGGAGACGACGCCGAGCCAGGCGGCGATCTGGCCGGGGATCAGCGGGCGATTCCCGGAGGAAGAATGATCACTCATGGTAGTGGATGGACTCGAGGATGCGGGGGTCGTGGACCGGGATCGTCTCCTGACGCGAGGCGCCGCGCAGGAAGAGCGCGAACACGACGCCGCCGAAGCCGACGATCGCGAGAAGGTCGAGGAAGAGCGAAGAGGTGAGGAACGGCGTCACGACGAAGCCTTCCGGGGCCGACTTCTCGTAGACCTGACGGGGAATCGCGTTGAACCAGAGGTCCATGATGCCGCCGACGAGGATGACCCAGGCCACGGCGAGCAGCCGGCCGGCGACGATCTTCGTGCGGTAGAACAGGAGGGTAAGGAACGGCAGCAGGAAGAAGCCGAAGATGAGGTACATCGACACGCCCCACCACTCGTTCTTGAGGCCGGTGGCGGCGTCGAACTCGCGGATGTTGTACCAGAAGGTCTCTTCCGGGATGTTGGCGGTGTAGATCAGGAAGTACTGCGAGAAGCTGATGTACGCCCAGAAGACGGTGAAGGCCAGCATCAGGCAGCCGAGCACGTGGCGGTGCGCCTGGTTGAGGAGGCCGTCGAGCCAGCCGCCGTGGGACAGCTTGTAGGTGAGGATCACCGTGATCGCGAGGGCCAGGCGGATGGAGAGCGCGAAGAACCACACGCCGTACATGGTCGAGAACCAGTGGTACGAGAGGGCCATGAGGCAGTCGAAGGCGAGCATCGTGAGCGTCACGGCGCCGAGCGGGATGCCGACGGCGGAGACGGCGTGCAGGCGGTGCGTGTGGCCGGCGGTGCGGTCGGCGTCCTGCGCGAAGGACCAGCGGCGCAGGAGCGCGACGAGCAGGCCGAAGACGCCGAAGTAGAGGGCGATGCGGACGAGGAAGAAAGCTTCGTTCAGGAACCAGCTCTTCGCGATGAGGATCGGGTCATGGCCGACCTCGTGTCCGCTGGGGAGGATATGGGAGCCGTCCGTCCAATACCAGACGGCGTGACGGAAGTCGGGCAGGAAGGCCAGCGGGACGACGCCGATCAGGATGACGACCGGCAGGCCGGCGATCAGGAGCTCCCAGTTGCGGCGGATGAGCGGAGCCCAGCCGGCGTCGAAGACGCGGGTGATCATCGTCAGCATCAGCATGCCGATCAGGACGGCGACCCAGAACAGCGCGCCGACGAGGACGGAGAGGGCCTGACGGTTGTCGTGATGCTGGACGCCGGCGAAGGCGAAGTACCAGACGACGGCGAGGGCGACGACGCCGACGGCCAGGAATTTCTTCCAGTGGGCGGTGAGGGCGTGAGGCGAGGAAGTGCTCATGGACGGATTACTTGATTTGGGCCTTCACGGCGGCGGGGACGAGTTCGGGCGGACAGTTCTGGGAGAGCTGCAGGGCGCGCAGGTAGGCCACGACCGCCCAGCGCTCCTCGGGGGAGAGCTTGTCGCCGTACCCCATCATGGTGTTCTTGCCGTTGGTGATGACGTCGTAGATCTGGCCGTTCGGGTAGGCGCGGATGACCGGAGTCTGGAGGTTGGCGATGGTCACGATGGCGACGTCGCCTTCGAGGGCCGAGCGCACCTTCATGATGCCGTTGCCGTCGGCGGCGTCGCCGTGGCAGACGGCGCAGTAGACCTGATACTTGGCCTGGCCGAGGGCGAGGACGGAGGCGTCGACGGCGTAAGGCTGCGGCTGGCCCTTCGCGAGCTTCCGCGACTGCGCCGGGAAGCCCGCGAGGAAGGCGCCCTTGGCGTCCTTGCCGGAGACGAACGACGGGTTGAGGGATTCGGCGCGACGGTAGTCAGCGGAGAAGACCTTGAGGGGCTCGAGGCCGTTGCCGCGGGCGACGGTGCCGGCGACGGGCGGACGGGCGTCCCGGCCGTCGGCGAAGAAGGCGTTCTCCCCCTGGGCCTTGTACTTGTTCTGATAGTCCATGTCGTCGAAGACATAGACCGGGGTGTCCTTGGACACCTTGCCCTGGAAGCCGAGGAAGCTGATCGTGGCGACGACCGCGACGGCGAGGAATGCGAGATAACGGCTCATGGGTTAGGATCAGTCGCGGATGACGGTGATCTCCTGGCCGCCGAGCGACTGGAGGAAGTTGCGCGACTCATCGAGATGGAAGCAGGGGTCGCGGGCCTCGAGCACGATCATGAACGTGTCGTCGGACACGCGCGCGAAGCCCGGCAGGTCGAACAGCGGGTGGTTGTGGCGCGGAAGGCGGTTGAAGATGAACTGGCCGAAGAAGGTGCCGAAGGCGGCGAACAGGATCGTGCATTCGTAGAGCACCGGGAAAGGGAAGATGACGCTCCAGTAGGGCTTGCCGCCGACGATCAGCGGGTAGTCGTAGGAGTTCATGTACCAGGTCAGCAGGCAGCCGGTGATGAAGCCGGTGACGCCGCCCAGCAGGGTCAGGCGCGGGACGGGGGAGCGCGGCAGGCCCATGGCCTGGTCCATGCCGTGGATCGGGAAAGGCGTATGGACGTCCCAGTTCTTCCAACCGGCGTCGCGCACCTTCTCGGCGGCGTGGAACACGTCGGAGACCTTGCGGAAGGTGCAGGCCACGCCGTGGATGCG
>JBJTAX010000071.1:0-4430 GCA_046091055.1 Verrucomicrobiota bacterium
CGGCCCGCGCCTATGCGGCCCGCTTCGGTTTCACGGGCGACGTCCAGCAGCGCAAGGTCGGCGTGATGTCCGGCGGCGAACGCAACCGCATCCACCTCGCGCGCCTCATCAAGGCCGGCGCGAACGTCCTCCTGCTTGACGAGCCGACCAATGACCTCGACGTGAACACGATCCGCGCGCTCGAGGACGCCCTGGAAGGCTTCGCCGGCTGCGCGGTGATCGTGACGCACGACCGCTGGTTCCTCGACCGCGTGGCCACGCACATCCTCGCGTTCGAGGACGACAGCACGGTGGTCTGGCACGAAGGCAACTACGGCGACTACCTCGAAGACCGTCGCAAACGCCTCGGGCTCGGGTCGGACACGCCGCGTCGCCCGAAGTACCGTCGCCTCACGCGCTGAGCCGGCCCGTCGCTTTCAGCCGCTGACGCCACGCCCCGGCCATGGCCGCGAGCGTGGTGAGCTGCAGGTCGCTCATGCGCCAGCCCCAGTTGCCTTGCGGGTTGCCCGGGGTGTTGAAGCGGGCTTCGGCGCCGAGCCCGAGCAGGTCTTGCACGGGTATGAACGCCGCCACGCCGGGCGAGGCGAGCGCGGCTTCGGCCAGCGTGACGTGCGGCGCGGTCATCGGGCCGAACACGGCCTCGACGCGCGCGCGCTCCTCGGCGGAGGCTTGCGCGTGCCACCCGACGGCCGTGTCGTTGTGGTGCGTGCCGGTGTAGACGACGCGGTCCGCGGTGATGTTCGCCGTGAAAGTCGGCTTGCCGGCGGGCGGGTCGCCGAAGCCGCACGGCAGCCCCGACATGCCGGGCAGGCCGGCGGCGCGCCGGAGCACGTCGACGCCGGGCGAGAGCAGGCCGAGGTCTTCGGCGACGAGCGGCAGGCCGGCCAGCGCGTCGGTGAAGGCCAGGCCAGGGCCGTCGCGCCACTCGCCCTCGCGGGCGTTGGGCGCGCCGGCGGGCACGCTCCAGTAATCATGGATGCCGCGGAAGTGGTCGATGCGGATCGCATCGAAGAGTTCGAGGTCGTGACGCACCCGCGCCTGCCACCAGGCGAAGCCGTCGGCGGCGTGCCGGTCCCACGCATACAGAGGATTGCCCCAGAGCTGCCCGTCCGCGGCGAAGTAGTCCGGCGGCACGCCGGCCACGGCCGTCGGCCGGCCCTGCGCGTCGAGCTGGAAGAGTTCCGGCCGCGTCTTCGCGTCGCAGCCGTCGGCGGAGACGTAGATGGGTTCGTCGCCGAAGAAACGGACGCCCTTGCCGTGCGCGTATCCACGGAGCGCCTTCCATTGCTCGGCGAAGAGGAACTGCAGCACTTCGGCCTCGGCCACGGCTTCGTCCGGGGCTTCGTCGGCCGCCCACTTATCCGGCGCGACGAAGCCGTTGGCTTCGCGGAGCGCGGAGAAGCGGCACCAGGCGCCGAGCCAGCCGGCCTGCTGCTCGCGGAATCGGCGGAAGGCGGCGTTCTGCTTCAGCATCTTGGCGCCGCGTCGCGCGGCGAGCTGCAGCGTGGGGCGCAGCTGATCCCAGAGGCGTCCGTAGTCGGTGCGGCCGTCGCTCCCCCGGCGGATCTTGGCGATCTCGTCCGAAGTAAGCAGCTTACGCGCGCCGAGGTCGGCGAGGTCGAGGAGGTAGGGGTTGCCGGCGAAGACGGAAAGGGCCTGGTAAGGCGAGTCGCCGTAGCAGGTCGGCCCGAGCGGACAGACCTGCCACCAGCCGAAACCGGCGGCCGCGAGGACGTCGACGAACCGGCGGGCCTCGGCGCCCAGGGAGCCGACGGGTCCGTCGCCCGGCAGAGCTGTCGGATGGAGCAGCACGCCGGCGCAACGCCGGGGAAACGCCCGGCAGGCGAAGGCAGGCCCGCCTTTCGTCAGGTCGGCTGGCGCGCGGCGGCGGACGGCCATCTTAACGCAGTTGCACGTGGCGCTTGGCGCGGATCTCGTCGAGCCAGCGCTGGATCGCGGCCTTGAGGTTGATGGAACGCACCTTGTTCTCGATCTCGTTCATCACTTCCGGTTCGTTGACCGCGGCGTATCCGCCGGGCCGGCGGGCCTCGGGGCTCACGATGACATACAGCGGCGCGGCGCCCACGTCGAACTTCAAGGGGGCGGAGACTTCGCCGACCTGGGTGGTGCGGAGGGCTTCGACGACGGTTTGGTTGAGGTCGTCGAGGTTGCGCCACCCGGCGTCGCCGCCTTTGCGCGCATAGTCGTCGGTGCGGACGCGTTCGGCGACCTCGGCGAAGCTCGGTTTTCCAGCGAGGGGTTTGCCGCCGATCTTGCAGGTCTCCATCAGTCCGGCGATCTTCTCGGGATGGCGGAGCGCGTCGGCCCAGGCGGCGGCGCGGGCGGCGGTCTCCTCAGGCTTTTCGGCGGCCCCTTGGGTGATCGTGATCTGCCGGAGCTTCACCTGCTCCTTCCGGGCGAAGTCGTTCTTGTTCTTCTCGTAATACTCCTGCAGCTTGCCGGGGTTGACGTCCCAGGCGGCGCGGCGGATCTGCCCGACCATGTATTCGAAGATGATCCGGTCTTCGATGGTCTTGCGGTAGGCCAGCGGCGTGGTGCCGGCGGCCCGCAGGGAGGCGACGAAGCGGTTGCGGTCGCCGCCGAAGTCGCGCCGGACGGTCTCCTCGATGTCCGCGTCGACGTAAGAGGCCGGCAGCTCGGGGGTGTTGGCCCGGAATTCGGCGATCACCAGCTGGCGTTCGGCCATGGAGCGCAGCGTCTCTTCGGCGGCCTGTTTCAAGGCGAGGTCGAACTCGACGTCCGAACGGGCGGCCGAGCGCAACTGGCCGACGATCGGGTCGATCTGCCGGCGGATGTCCGATAGGGTGATGCCCTGGCCGTCGGCGTCGGCGGCGATACGGTCGGAATTCAACTGCGACCAGCGTCGGGCGGCGGCCTCCTCCAGCGTCGGCTGCCTGAGCTGGGCGGACGCACCGACGGCGCACAGGATGAGCAGGGCGGAGGACAGGAAGGATTTCATCGGTCAGAAGGCGCGGGCAGCCTGGAGAGGAAGCCGCGGATCTCCTTCAGTTTCCGCAGGGGTTCTCGCACGGTCAAGCGGGGAAACCGGTTGCCTACCAGAATCGGCGAAGGCGGCCGGCCGGCGAGCGCCTGCTGACAACGCAGCACCGCTCCGTCGGTCGTGACGGAAACGACGCATTTCTCCTCCGCGAGGCAGCGGATCTCCGCGAGGCTGAGCAGGGCCTCCGCCTCCGGCGGCAGCCTGCCATAGCGGTCCTTGAGCGAGGTCCGGAGTTCGGTCACCTCGGCGGCGTCCAGCGCCAGGGCGATGCGTCGGAAGGCTTCGATGCGCAGCCGCGTCTCGGGGATCCAGTCCGACGGCAGGGTGGCGGTCAGCAGGGGGACTTCGCCGTCGCTGCTGTTGGTCTGTTCCGTCCCCAGCGCGGCCTGGGTGTGGTCGATGAAGTCCAGCCGCACCTCGCAGCGTTCGATGACCGCCCCCTTGTCGCCCCGGAGCTTCGCCACGCTCCGCCGGAGGAGCTGGCAATAAAGGTCGAACCCGACGGTCGCGACGTGGCCGCTCTGCGCCGCCCCGAGGATGTTGCCCGCGCCGCGCAGCTCGAGGTCGCGCATGGCGATGCGGAAGCCGGCGCCGAGCTGGTTGTGCTGACGGATGGCCGACAGGCGCCGGTGCGCCGTGCCGACCAGCGCGGCGTGGCGGTGGAGGAAGAGGTAGGCGTAGGCCTGCCGGTTGAAGCGCCCCACTCGCCCCCGCAGCTGGTAGAGCTGCGCGAGGCCGAACCGATCGGCGCCCTCGATGATGAGGGTGTTGCAGTTCGGGATGTCCAGGCCGGTCTCGATGATCGTCGTGCAGACGAGCACGTCGAACTCGCCGGCGACGAAGGCCGACATGACCTCCTCGAGCTGGCCGGCCGGCATCTGGCCGTGGCCCACGACGATGCGCGCCTTGGGCAGCAGCGCCGCGAGCCGTTCGGCGACGGCCTGGAGGGTCTCGACGCGGTTATGCAGGTAGAAGACCTGCCCGCCGCGGGCGAGCTCCGCCTTCACGGCGTCGCGGACGAGTTTCTCGTCGTAGCTCCGGACGACGGTGCGGATAGGCAGGCGTTCGCGCGGCGGGGTCTCGATCACGCTGAGGTCGCGCGCGCCTACGAGCGCGAGGTAGAGCGTGCGCGGGATGGGCGTCGCGCTCATGGCGAGCACGTCCACCTCGGTGCGCAGCTGCTTGAGACGCTCCTTGTGGCGGACGCCGAAGCGATGCTCTTCGTCGATGATGACGAGGCCGAGCCGGCCGAAACCGGTGCCGTCGGAGAGCAGGGCGTGGGTGCCGACGACGACGTCGACGGTCCCGGCCGCGGCGCGCGCCCGGACGTCGGCCTTCTGCTTCGCGGTGCGGTAGCCGCTCAGGAGCTCGACGGAGACCGGCCAGCGCGCGAGACGCTCCTTGAAGC
>JBJTAX010000072.1:0-9514 GCA_046091055.1 Verrucomicrobiota bacterium
CCCGTAAGACCGCCGAAGGCGCCGAAGCCCTCAACCCGTCGAACCTCGCCTTCCGCGCCATCCGCGAAGTGAAGGCGAAGTCGCCCAGCACGGTGATCTTCGCCGACATCGCCCTCGATCCTTACACCACGCACGGCCACGACGGCGTCCTGAACGCCGCCGGTAACGACGTGGACAACGACCGCACCGTCGAAGCGCTCGTGAAGATGTCCCTCTTCACCGCCCAGGCCGGCGCTGATTTCGTCGCCCCTTCCGACATGATGGACGGACGCGTCAAGGCCATCCGCAAGGGACTCGACGCCGCCGGCCACGCCGGCACGGGCATCCTCGCCTACTCCGCCAAGTTCGCCTCGGCCTTCTACGGCCCGTTCCGCGACGCCGTGGGCAGCGCCCGCAAGGCCGGCGAAGCCCCGATTTCTAAGGCCAGCTACCAGATGAATCCGGCCAACCGCCGCGAGGCCGCCCGCGAGGCGCTCCTCGACGCGGAAGAAGGCGCCGATCTCCTGATGGTGAAGCCCGCTGGCGCCTACCTCGACATCATCCGCGACCTCCGCGAGTCGACGAACCTCCCGATCGCCGCTTACCAGGTCTCCGGCGAATCCGCCCAGCTGCACGCCGCCGCCGAAAAAGGCTGGCTCGACCTCCGCGCCACGCGCGACGAGTCGCTCCTCGCCATCCGCCGCGCCGGCGCCGACGTGATCCTCAGCTACTTCGCCGAGGCCTACGCCCGCGACTTCGCGGCGAAGAGGTAAGTCGGTCGGATCACCGGCGGCCGCATGGCCGCCTCAGAGTAAGGGCGAGGCTACGCCACGCCCTGGGCACGTCGTAGCCGTGCCCCTCCCCTCGGTTCACCATACGGCGAACCGGGCGCTACACAGGCGCGGATCGCTCCGCGCCTTGATCGGACCGCTGACGCTGCCGCTCACAGGAAGAGCGGCTTGATGTGGCGGTCGAAGAGGTTGCCGGTCACGTTGCGCGCGCAGGACTCACGGCAGGCCTTGAGCTGCTCGAGGTAGCGCGGGCCCATCTTGGCGGCGACCTTGAAGCCGACGTGAACGAGCTGGCGGATGTGGGCGTTGTAGAGCGGGTTCTTCTGGTCGTGACGCAGGGCGCCGACGAACTGCTCGCTGGTCCAGCCGTGGACGACGGCGGCGGCCGGGAGCTTGGAGCGGTCGATGTCGATGACCTTCGCGTAGGGCTGCCAGAGCACGTCCATGTGCCACTGGGCTTCCGCGTCGATCTCCTTGGCGAGGGCCAGGCCGGCGCCGCCGGCTTCGGCGAGGCCGATGACTTCCTCGAGCCAGGTCGTACCCGCGGTCTTCACGTGGACGCCGGCGCCGTGCTTGGCGAGGGCGCGGCGGATGGCCGGGTAGAGGGAGAACTTGTCGCTGCCGCTGTGCACGGAGAGCTTCAGGTTGGCCGGGAGGCCGTATTGCTTGACCGCGTGGGCGATGACGCAGAGGTCGTCATTGAACTCGCGCTCGAACTGGGCGAGGTCGCCGACGTAATCGACGCCCTTGTTGAAGCGGCCCGTGAACTTCGGGGCGATGGTCTGGATCGGCACGCCTTCGTCGGCGATGGCGGCGAGGATGACGAGCAGCTCTGGCGGAGTCTGGGGGCTGTCGGTCTCGTCCATCGATATCTCATGGACGAAGCGGCCGACCCCCTTCACGGCGGCGATGTGGCGGTAGACCTTGCCGGCTTCCTGGACGGCCAGGAGGAACTTGGCGGCCGTGCGCTCGACGTCGGCGCGCGTGGTCGTGAACGGACGGTCGATGCCGGCGAGGGTGATCGTGCCGACGAGCTCCGGGTGGCGGTCGACGAAGGCCTTGACCGCGGCGGGGTCGGCCGGCTGCGCGATGAAGTCGGCGACGTCGATGGTGAAGAAGTCCGAGACGCCCACGAATCGGTCGACGGTCTTCAGGCCTATGTGGTCGGCGTCGAGGAAGTAGGGGGCGGTCCAGCCGAGGGCCTTCACGGCGGCGTCGGCCGCGGCGCGGGTGCTGGTCGGCTCGGAACCGATGATGTTGTGCTCGCGGTTGGACTTGTTCCAGACCGGGACGATCTCGACGCCGAGTTTCTTGGCCGCGAGGCAGGCGGCGAGCTGGGCTTCGGCTTCGTGGGCGAAGCGGTCGCCCATGCCGAGGGAGAATTTGCCGATGACGAGAGGATGGGAAGACATACGCGGGGGAAGTCCGGCCAGAGTAGGGCCCGGTCGGACGCGTTGGCAACCACCCGGAAGTCCGATTTTCGGCGTTCCGCCCCCTCGCTTCTCCTTGCCCTCGACGCCGCGGTTCATCTTTACTGCCCGTCCCTCCTATGCACCTGAAGATTGCTGTCCTGCCTGGCGATTACATCGGCCCTGAAGTCATGGCCGCCGCCCTGCCTGTCCTCGAGGCCATCCTGAAGAAGTCAGGCCACACCCTCGAGCACTCCACCCACGACGTGGGCGGTGCCGGCATCGACAACCATGGCAAGGCCCTGCCGGACTCGACCCTCGAGGCCTGCCGCACCGCGGACGCCATCCTCTTCGGTTCCGTCGGCGGCCCGAAGTGGGAGAAGCTGCCCCCGGCCGAACAGCCGGAGCGCGCCTCCCTCCTGCCCCTCCGCAAGCACTTCACGCTCTACGCCAACGTCCGCCCCGGCCTGCTGCTGAAGAACCTCATCGACACCTCGCCCATCCGCCCGGACCGCATCCCGAACGGCGTCGACATGGTCTGCATCCGTGAGCTCACCGGCGGCCTCTACTTCGGTCCGAAGTCCACCAAGGAGATCGAAGGCGGCGACATCGAAGCCATCGACACCATGGTCTACCGCAAGTCGGAGATCGAACGCATCACCGACGTGGCCATCGCCACCGCGCGCGCCCGTCGCAAGCACATCACCCTCGTCGACAAGGCCAACGTCCTTCAGACCTCCGTCCTCTGGCGCAAGGTCGTCGCCGACCGCCTCAAGGCCACCGCGCCGGACATAGCCCTCACGGTGATGTACATCGACAACGCGGCGATGCAGCTCGTCCTCAGGCCGGCGCAGTTCGACGTCCTCCTCACCGAGAACATGTTCGGCGACATCCTTTCCGACGAGATGGCCGTCATCTGCGGCTCCCTCGGCATGATGGCCTCCGCCTCGCTCGGCGCGAACAGCAACCGCCACGGCTACGGCTACGGTCTCTACGAGCGTTCGGGCGGCACCGCCCCCGACATCGCCGGCCAGGACAAGGCCAACCCGTGCGCCCAGATCCTCTCCGCCGCCCTGATGCTCCGCCACTCCTTCGGCCTCGAAGCCGAAGCCAAGGACATCGAGGTCGCGGTCGAGAAGACCATCGCCGAAGGCATCCGCACCGCGGACATCGCCGGCGGCGGCAAGGCCGTGGGCACCAAGGCCATGGGCGCGGCGATCCTCGCCCGACTCTGACCGTGGACGAAGCGGCACGACAGCGCGCGGCCGAACGACGTCGGGAGGCCGTGTGCAGTCCGTTCATGCGCATCTCGCGCTTCCCGGTCGACGTCGCCCGCGAGCTGCTCGACGCCGGCTACTACCGAATGGACCAGCTCGCCGGCCGTTCGCCCGACTCCCTGCTCGCCGAGATCAAGGCCCGCTCCAAGACGCCACCGCCCGCGCATTCCCTGCCGGCGCTGCGCATGGCCGTCTACTTCGCGGAGTCCGACAGCCCCGACCCCAAGAAGCTCTTCCTGGACCAGTGGCAGTGAGCACGGCGGAAGATGGGTGAAAGCGGCTGGCGGTTAGCGGTTGGATGACGCAGGAGAGACAAAGAGTGCTGAATCGATTTAGGTAAGTAAATATAGTCCCAGCCCGGCTACAGTCATCTGCCATCGACTCAGTCATCCGTCCTCGATTCAGCCATCCAAGCCGCTCCCCCGTTTGCCTTCGGAGGTAATCCTCCCATGCTGAGTTCCATGGTTCCCACCGTCGTCGTCCCCGTCATGACCTTGGGCAACTGCGTCTTCCTGCCGCAGCAGCTGCTGCCGTTGCGCATCTTCGAACCGCGTTACCGCAAGATGCTGAAGGAGACCCTCGCGGGAAGCCGCATGTTCGCGATCTCGCAGCTGGACGAAGACAGCCTCACGCCGGACAACGACGAACCGCCCTGCCCCTTCACCTGCGTCGGCCGCATCGTCGGCCACGTCGAACTTGAGGACGGGACGTCGCACATCGTCCTCGAAGGCCTGCGCCGCGCGCGCGTCATCAAGGTGAAGCGCAAGACGCCGTATCCGCAGCTTGAGATCGCCCCGGTCGTCGACGAAGCCTCGACGGACCTCGCTGGCTGCACCCGCGATATCGCGCGCGTGCTCGCCTTCGCCGAGAACATCGTCGGTGCGCTCGGCGAGGAGGCCGCCCCGTTGATTCAGCGCCTGCGTAGCCTGGCCAACCAGCCCGGCGCCCTGGCCGACGCCGCCGCCGGCCACCTCGTCGCCGAGGCCGACACCCGGCGGTCCTTGCTGGAATGCCTTTCTCACGATCGGCGCATCAAGGCGGTCGCCGATGAACTCTCCCGCCTGGACGCCCAGCGCAGGCTGGACGAACAGGGAGGGGATGAGGAAGCTCGGGGGTTGAACTGAGATTAGGGCCAGAGTTAGGGCTAGGGCTAGGGCTGGGACTAGAGAGCCCCGAAAAGGAGGATTCAGTCTGAATAAGCCTGTTCCCAGCCCTGGCACTAGCCCAAGCCCTACTTTCCACCCCTTTCTTCTTGCGGATTAGACTCATTCTAACTGATTAAGCAGTTAGAATGATTCAAAATCTCACTGATCACGACCGGGAGCACCTCCAAGAAGCCCTCGGCAAAAGCGGCCAGAAGGTCACCCCTCAGCGTGAGGCCGTCTTCACCGTCCTGCTCGCCCAACGCGACCACCCGACCGTCGACGAGGTCTTCCAGCGGGCCCGCGAGGTCATGCCGGGCCTTTCCCTCGCCACGGTCTACAACTGCCTCGAGACCTTCGTCGGCTGCGGTCTGGTCCGCCAGGTCAACCACGAGCGCGAATCCACCCGCTACTGCCCGAACCTGGCCCCGCACGCGCACTTCCGCGACAAGGCCACCGGCCGCGTACACGACATCGAGCTCCCGCCCGAAGTCCTCAAGCGCCTCCGCTCGATCCTCCCGCCCGGCTTCGATTCCGAAGTCATCGAGATCAGCTTCCACGGCCGCGCCCAGGCCAAGGACACGCATTCCAACTGAGTCTCCCCTTCCTGCCATGTCCGACTCCCTCGTCATCAGGAACCTCAACGCCTCCATCGGCGACCGCCCGATCCTGAAGGATTTCTCCCTCACGGTCCCGAAGGGCGAAGTGCACGCCATCATGGGGCCCAACGGCACCGGCAAGAGCACGCTCTCCAAGGTCCTCGCCGGCCATCCGGATTATTCCGTACAGTCGGGCGAAGCCTTCGTCGACGGCGAGCAGATCATCGGCCTCGAGCCCGACGTCATCGCCCGCGCCGGCCTCTTCCTCGCGTTCCAGTACCCGAGCGAGATCCCCGGCGTGACCATCGCCAACTTCATCCGCGCCGCGCTCGTCGCCCGCCAGGCGAAGGGCGCGCCGTTCGACGCCAAGGCCTACTACGCCGAGCTCTACGCCAAGATGGACGCCCTCAAGATGGACCGGAAGTTCACCTCCCGCTTCGTCAACGAAGGCTTCTCCGGCGGCGAGAAGAAGCGCTGCGAGATCCTCCAGCTGATGATGCTCAAGCCGAAGTATGCCGTGCTCGACGAGACCGACTCCGGCCTCGACATCGACGCCCTCCGTATCGTCTCCGAAGGAGTCAACGCCATGCGCGGCCCGGACACCGGCTTCCTCGTGATCACCCACTACCAGCGCCTGCTCGACTACATCGTCCCGGACCGCGTGCACATCATGTGGGACGGCCGCATCGTGCACAGCGGCGGCAAGGAGCTCGCCCTCGAACTCGAGGAGAAGGGCTACGACTGGGTGAAGCGGGACCTCGCCAAAGCCTGACGACCATGGCCGACATCGACGACAACCTGGCCCAGCGCGAAGCGATCGAGATCGACCGCTCCAAGGGCGACTTCAAGTACGAGGAGAACTACGCATTCGACGCGGGCATCGGCCTCACGCCCGCGACCATCGACTACATCGCCAAGGTCAAGGGCGAGGAGGAATGGATCCGCGAGTTCCGCCAGAAGTCCCTCAAGATCTTCCAGGACCAGCCGATGCCCACCCACTGGGCCACGGCTGACCTCGACAACATCAAGTTCGAGGACATCCGCTACTACCTCTCCAAAGGCCAGAAGCCCGTGCGCACCTGGGAGGAAGTCCCCGACGACGTGAAGCAGACCTTCGAACGCCTCGGCATCCCCGAGTCGGAACGCAAGTTCCTCGCCGGCGTCGAGGCCCAGTTCGACTCCGAGGCGGTCTACTCCCGCATGAAGGAGGAGCTCGAGAAGCAGGGCGTCATCTTCTGCGGCCCGACCGAAGGCCTGCGCGACCACCCGGAGATCTTCCGCAAGTGGTTCGGCAAGGTCATCCCGGCCGGCGACAACAAGTTCGCCGCCCTCAACTCCGCGGTCTTCTCCGGCGGCTCGTTCATCTACGTCCCCAAGGGCGTGAAGGTGGCCCAGCCCCTGCAGGCCTACTTCCGCATCAACGCCGAGAACTTCGGCCAGTTCGAGCGCACCCTCATCATCGCCGACGATGGCTCGGAAGTCACCTACATGGAGGGCTGCACGGCCCCCAAGTTCGAGACCGCCACCCTGCACTCCGCGGTCGTCGAGCTCGTCGCCCTCAAGGGCGCCAAGATCCAGTACATCACCGTCCAGAACTGGTCCGCCAACGTCTTCAACCTCGTGACGAAGCGCGGCGTGGCCGAAGAGGACGCCGAAGTGCGCTGGATCGACTGCAACATCGGTTCCCGCCTCACGATGAAGTATCCCGGCGTGGTCCTGCGCGGCAAGCGCGCCCGCGGCGAGGTGCTCTCCATCGCCCTGGCCAACGACGGCCAGCACCAGGACACCGGCGCGAAGATGATCCACGCGGCCGACGACACGACCTCGAACATCATCGCGAAGTCCATCTCCGTCGGCGAAGGCCGTTCGACCTACCGCGGCCTGGTCCACATCCCGAAGACGCTCTCGAACTGCCGTAACAACACCGAGTGCGACGCCCTGCTCATCAACGAGCACAGCCGCACCGACACCTACCCGGCGATCTCCGTGCGCGGCCGCAAGAACTCGGTCCAGCACGAGGCCAGCGTCTCCAAGGTCTCGGCCGAGCAGATCTTCTACATGATGCAGCGCGGCCTGTCCGAAGGCGAGGCGATGTCCCTCGCGGTGAACGGCTTCGTCAACGACCTGGTGAAGGAATTCCCGATGGAATACTCCGTCGAGCTGAAGCGCCTCATCGAGATGCAGATGGAAGGGTCCGTCGGATGAGCGCCGGCGCCTCCGCGCCCGCCGGCGTCCTCGACGTCGCCCGGCAGTCCGCCGAGACCGCGCATTTCCGCGCGCAGGATTGGTTCGCCGTCCTGCGTCAGCAGGGCTGGCACACGTTCCAGTCGCTGCCGATGCCGACGCGCGCTGACGAGAAGTGGCGCTTCTCCGACGCCCGCACGCTCTCGCTCGAGGGCTACGCCCCCGCCGCGGCCCCGACGCCGGCCCACGCGGCCGACCTCATCGCGCGTTCGCGCCTGATCTCCGACGCCGCGGGCCTCATCGTCCACGTCGACGGCCATTGCGTGCTGAAGCCGACGCTCTCGCCCGAGCTCGTGGCCCAAGGCGTGGTCTTCGAATCCCTCGAGGACGCCGTCCGTAATCGCCCCGCCCTGCTCCAGGAACACCTCCTGAAGCACCCCGTGCTCCTCGGCGGCGACAAGTTCGCCGCGCTCCACCGCGCCTGGCTCCGCGCCGGCTACGTCCTCCACGTCCCCAAGGGCGTCGAGGTGAAGCAGCCCTTCGTCTCCGTGACCTGGACGCTCACCGACGGCGTCGCGGTGTTCCCGCACGCGCTCGTCATCGCCGGCGAACGCGCCTCGGCGGACATCCACGACTTCCATCACGCCGCGAAGCCCGACCAGCGCGCCCTCGCGATCTCGGCCGCCGACATCCACGCCGGCACGGGCTCGCAGGTCCGCCGCCTCGCCGTCCAGGCCTGGGGCTCCGCCACGCAGTCGTTCCAGATCGACAACACCTGCGGCGGCCGCGACGCGGTCATCAGCTCCGTCAACGCCGGCGTCGGCTCCCGCCGCGCCCGCTTCGAGAACACCGTGCGCATCGAAGGTCCCGGCGCCGATGTCAGCCTCTTCGGCATCTCGGTCGCCACGGGCGAACAGGAATTCGACCAACGCACGCTGCAGGTCCATGCGGCCGGCAACGCCAAGTCCGACCTGCTCTTCAAGAACGCCCTGCTCGGCAAGGCGCGCACGATCTTCTCAGGCCTCATCAAGGTCGCCCCGGACGCCCAGCGCACCGACGCCTACCAGACGAACCGCAACCTCCTGCTCTCGCCGGACGCCGAAGCGGACTCGCTGCCCGGACTCGAGATCGAATCCAACGACGTGAAATGCTCGCACGGCGCGACGACCGGCCAGATCGATCCTGCCGAACTCTTCTACCTGCGCGCCCGCGGCATCCCGCTGTCGGTGGCCCAGGAGCTGCTCGCCCAGGGCTTCCTGGAGGAAGTCCTCGCCAAGGTCGGCCACGAAGAAGCCGCCGCCGCGGTGCGCGAGATGCTCCGCCTCAAATTCCACCAAGCCTGAACATGAGCGACGACACCACCGGCCAGCGCCACACGCCCAGCCCCCACGACCGCGTCCTCGCCCGCGACGTGCAGGCCACGGTCATCCCCGCCGGCGAACCCGCCGTGCTCCCCGCGGGCACGAAGGTCACCATTACCCACCGCCTCGGCGGCAACTTCACCGTGGTCTGCGACACGGGGATGTTCCGCATCAAGGGCGCCGACGCCGACGCCCTCGGCGAGCAGCCGCCGTCCGATGCCACGGAGAACGAAGGCAAGACCGACGCCCATGGTTCGGTCGGCACGGCCGAACACCCGGGCCACAAGGGAAGGCCTTCCGACGAAGCCGTCTGGGACAGCCTCAAGAAGGTCTTCGACCCCGAGATCCCCGTGAACATCGTCGACCTCGGCCTGGTCTACTCGCTCCACGACGAGCCCCTGCATAATTCGCCTGACCGCGACAGCGTCGTGTTCGCCATGACCCGGACCGCGCCCGGTTGCTGCATGGGCCCCGTCATCGCCGAGGTCGCCCGCAACCGCGTCCTCTCCGTCCCCGGTATCAACCAGGCCCGCGTCGACATCGTCTGGGACCCGCCTTGGACCCAGACCATGATCTCCGAAGACGGCAAGATGCAGCTCGGGTTGATCTGAGTAGAGATAGGGCCAGGGTTAGAAAACACTCCTAACATCGTCCGCCATCCGGCGGACGTTTTCTTTTAAGATAATAACAATCCCAAAAACAAGACCCAGCCCAGGCCCAAAAACACTCCCCACAAGAACATAGGCCCAATTTAATAAAACTGCGGGAACCC
>JBJTAX010000073.1:0-4634 GCA_046091055.1 Verrucomicrobiota bacterium
CGCCGCCGCGCCGCGAACCCCGCGCGCGGCCCGCCCCCCGCGGGAAACCCGCCCCGAGCGCGCGCCGCGCGAGGCGCGTCCGCCCCGCGAACCCCGCGCGCCGCGCGAAGCCCGCCCGGCGGCGGACAACTCCGGCCAGGATTACCGCGACCGCCCGAACCTCTCGTCCGCCCAGCAGGCCCAAGGCAAGGCCGAAGCCGACCAGCGTCGCGCCCAGCTCCTGCAGCGCCAGGACATCATCGGCGCGCTCGTCGACGTCGCCACGGGCCTCGCCCCCGCCGGCGAATGGCTCAAGGTCGAGGTCATCAAGAAATTCCTGCTGCAGGAACATCCCGGCCTCGAAGCCAACGCGCCGCGCTACGCGAAGTTCTACCGCATGCTCGAGGACACCGGACGCTTCGACGTCCAGCTCCAAGGCTCGACGGTGATGGCCCGCCTCAAGGAGTAAGCCTTACTTCCCGATCGTCCGCGCGAGGAAATCCAAGGTCACCTCGGTGAGGTCGGCCTGCGGGGAGCCGCTGCTGACATCGACTCCGGCGATCACGCCCGTCCGCTTCCAGCTCTTCCCCTTGGGATGGAGGTCGAAGGTGTGCGGCGCATCTTCGACGATGACATACTCATGGGACACCTTGGCCGCGCGCAGGGCCTTGGCCATGGCGTCGGACTGCGCGATGTCGACCGTGGTGTCGGCGGTGCCGTGCAGGATGAGCACGGGCGGATCCTGCGGGTCGCACTGGTTCTCCGGCAGATAGGCGGCCTGCGCGGCGGGCCCGACGCCTGGCACGGCGCCGGTCCCGTGCTTGGAGAAGTTGACCACGCCGTACATGTCGATGACGGCGGAGACCTTGGCGGAATGCTTCGCGGCAGGATCGCCGCCCGGGCCGGTCCGGTCGTCGGACAGGCCCGCCATCAGAGCGAGGTAGCCGCCGGCCGAGCCGCCGGCGACGGCGATGCGTCCCGGATCAAGGCCGAGCGCGTCGGCGTTGGCTCGCATCCACCGCACGGCGTCACGACAGTCCGCGATATTGCGCGGCCAGACGCCGGGCTTGTCCTTGGCGCCGAGCACGTAGTTGCAGCTCACGACGACATAACCGGCGCGGGCGAGGTCGGCGCTGACGCTCGCGGAGCGATACTCCGCCTTGTCGCCCTTGGAGAAGCCGCCGCCAAGGATGAAAAGCACGCCAGGCCGGCGCACTTTGAAGTCGCGCCGATACGGGACGTAAAGATCGAGCCGCTCGGGGCGATCCGGCGGCAGGAACACCAGGTCGCTCAGCCGGAAGACCGGAGCAGGCATCTCGGCCGTATAGCCCATCGACACCGCTTCGGCGTAGGCGGCCGGGAGGTCGGCCAGCTGGCCGACGCCGGGCCTGCCCAGCTCATGGATGCGGAGCTTCGCGGCCGGGTCGGCGGCGAAGGCGGTGACGACGGCGAAGAGGAGGAGTAACGGACGCATGAAGGGCGGGGTGGAAGATACCTACCCCGCCCTCGCCGGCAGTCAACGCGTCAGCCGGACGCTCAGGCCAGCGCGTGGGCGTAGCCGTCGACGATCGCCTGCAACGAGGCCTCGACGAGGTTCTCGCTGACGCCGACCGTGCCCCAGGAGGCTTTGCCGTCGGACGAGCGGATGACCACGCGGGTCTTGGCCGCGGTGCCGTCGGCCCCGCCGAGGATGCGGACCTTGTAATCCACGAGGCTCACCTTCGCGAGCTTCGGGAACGACTTCACGAGCGCAGAACGCAGGGCTTGGTCGAGGGCGTGCACCGGACCGTCGCCTTCCGCCACGGTCAGCGTCTCCTTGCCGGCGATGCCGACGCGGACGACGGCTTCGCAATAGGCCGAACCCTTGGCGCCACGGGCGGTGACGTGGTAAGAAGCGACCTCGAAGGGAGCGGCCTTGCTCTTGCCGATATGGCGACGGAGCAGGAGCGCGAGCGACGCTTCGGCGTCTTCGAAGCTCCAGCCGCCGTGCTCGAGCTTCTTCAGCTCTTCGAGGGCCGTGGCGGTGGCGGGCGAGTCGCGATCGAGGTCGATGCCGAGCGCCTTCGCCTTCAGGACGATGTTGCTGCGGCCGGACTGGTCGCTGACGAGGACGGTGCGCTCGTTGCCGACGACGGTCGGGTCGACGTGCTCGTAGGCGGCGGAGAACTTGCGGACGGCGTCCACGTGCGTGCCGCCCTTGTGGGCGAAGGCCGCGGTGCCGACCCACGGACGACGCGGATCCGGCGCGAGGTTGGCGACGCCGTCGACGAAACGGGACAGGCCGGCGAGGCCCTTGAGCGAGGTCGAGGAGACGCACTTCCAGCCGAACTTCAGCTGCGCGCAAGGGATGACGGCGGTGAGGTCGCAGTTCCCCGTGCGCTCGCCGATGCCGTTGACGGTACCTTGGACGTGCGAGGCGCCGGCTTCGAGCGAAGCGAGGGCGTTGGCGAGGCCGAGGCCGGCGTCGTCATGCGTATGGATGCCGACGGGCGTCTTCTTCAGCGCGGCGAGGGCGGCGCGGGTGGCCGCGGCGACTTCCGAAGGCAGGGAACCGCCGTTCGTATCGCAGAGCACCACGCGGTCGGCGCCGCCTTCGACGGCGGCGAGCATGGAGGCGATGGCGTAGGCCGGGTCTTCCTTCCAGCCGTCGATGGCGTGTTCGCAGTCGTAGACGACCTCGCGGCGATGGGACTTCAGGAAGGCGACCGTGTCGCGGATCATCTCGAGGTTTTCCTCGGGCGAGCAGCGGAGCACTTCGCGGACGTGGAGGGCGGAGGTCTTGCCGTAGATCGTGACGACCGGGGTGTCGACCTCGAGGAGGCCGCGGACTTGGGCGTCCTCGGAGGCGCGTACGCCCTTGCGGCGGGTCGATCCGAAGGCGGCCAGCTTGGCGTGCTTGAACTTCAGTTTCTTGGCGCGGGCGAAGAATTCGACGTCGCGGGGGTTGGAGCCCGGCCAGCCGCCCTCGATGTAGGCCATGCCGAAGCGCTCGAGCTCGACGGCGATGCGCAGCTTGTCATCGACGGAGAAATGAATGCCCTGCCCCTGCGAGCCGTCGCGGAGGGTGGTGTCATAGATTTCGATGGAGCGTGCCATGGTCGTGTGGGTGGGAAAGAGGTGTAAAGGGAGGGGGCCGTTCCGGGCGCCGCGGAACGGGGAGTCGCCCGTCGGGCGTTCCGTTCAGCGGGCTTAGCGCCCGATGAGGGTAATCATCGCCGGAATGATGGCCCGACCGGCCGCGGAGCGGAGGGAGGTCGAAGACTGGGCCAGGGATTCCATGACGAAGTCCCGACTTCAACGTCAGGGCGATGGAGAGTCAAAGGCAAAGGAAGCCGGACCAGTTCCGGACTCGCCAAAAGACCCCTAAATGCCCATTAATCGGCCCATGCGCAGCCTCGCCGCCCTCTTCCTGCTCGCGGTCAGCGCCCTGCCGGCCCTCGCCCAGTGGCAGATCTTCGCGGAGAAACTCCCGCCCGCCGGCGCCTGGGCCACCTACCGCATGGAGACGATCCGGGACGGCGCCGCGGCCTCGACGAGCGAACTACGGATCTCCGTCCGGCCGGGCCGGGACGTCGACGGACGCGCCCTCGTCTGGTTCACGGTGGAGCCGGTGATGTGGCTCGGCTCCCGCGAACGCGCGCCGCTGCGCCTGCTCGTGCGTCCGGACATGGACCGCGCCGCGGCCAGCCGGCTGATCGAGAACTCCGCCGAGATCGTCTTCTCCAACCCGGTGAAGGGTGCCTACCACATGACGCGCGAGGATATCGCCTGGGTCTCCGACTGGGCGAAGCTGACTTACACGAGCGAACTCACGCCGGATGAACCGGGCAAGGAGGTGATCGCCGCCGCCGGTCGCGGCTTCGCCTGCGAACGCCTGCGCATGCTCGCCTCGACCGTCACGGACCCGCCGATGGTCTCGAAACAGGTCTTGGAGTTCCGCGGCCAGGTCTGGCGCAGCGAGGAGGCCGCCTTCGGCGTCGTGCGCGCCGAGTGGGAAGAACGGACGACCAAGGGGTCGAAGACGAAGACCGAGACCAAGCGACTGACCCTGCTCGCGCAGGGCAAGGAAGACCCGCCGACCGTCCCTGTCGACCGCGGCAAGGATTTCTCGGTCTGGCGCCTGATCTTCGGTCGCTGAGGCCTCAAAGGGACCAGCCCACCCGGGTCGAACCGGATGGGCTGGCTTCAAATGGTGGCCTGAGTCGGAATCGAACCAACGACACGACGCTCTTCAGGCGTCTGCTCTACCAACTGAGCTATCAGGCCAATCAACTGGACATTCAGAAGGACAAAGCCCCCCTGCCCTGTCAATCCGACAAGGAAGGAGGGCTCAAAAAGGCCTTCAGAAGCTGAATTTCCAAGCCGAGAGGCGGCGTTCCACCTCGGCGATGACTTCGGCTTCACCGGCCTCGCCCTTGTCCGAGACGAAGGTCACGGAGAAGCGGACGAACGAGCCGCAGTCATCCCACGGCACGGTGGAGATGAGGTGCTCGGTGATCATCCACTGCGAGAAAGCCTCGCCGGACTCGAAGCTCACGGTGCCGGACGGGCCGGTGGCCGACTTCGGGGCGGGCATGTAGAGGAAGAAACCGGCGCCGGGCTTGCGCACCTGGAAGCCGAGCTTGGCGAGCACGCCGACGAGCTTGTCCATGCGG
>JBJTAX010000074.1:0-4051 GCA_046091055.1 Verrucomicrobiota bacterium
AACTCAGGCTGGTCGGCCAGGTTGCGCACCTGGTCGGGATCCGCGACGCAGTCGTAGAGTTCCTCACGCGGACGGGGGGCCAGGATGAGGTCGTGGAAGGGACGGATGTCGGGCCGGTCCGGGTAGGCGCGGATGATGGGCAACGCATCGAGGCGCTGGGAATGGGCCTCGAAGTGCGCCGCCGGCTTGCGTCCGACCTCTTTCGGGTCGCCCCGGGGCGTCGCGCTGTAGTTGACGATGTATTGGAACCGGTCGTCACGGATCATGCGGGCGGCGATGTCGACGGGAGGCAGGTTGCCGTGCCACTCCAGTCCGTTGACCGTGAAGTCACGTGCGGCCTCGACGCGTCCCTCGGACTTCGAGGCGAGGGTGGGGAGGAGGCTGCGGCCGGTCATCTCGGCGGAAGGCTTGAGCCCGGCTGCCTCCAGGATGGTCGGGGCTAGGTCGGGGAAGCCGACGAAGTCGGTGACCGTGCGGCCGCCGGTCGCGCGCGCGGGCCACATCATGGCCAGCGGCACGTGCACGCCCCAGTCGTAGACGTTCGCCTTGGCCCTGGGCACGGGCGTGCCATTGTCCGCCGTCACGATGACCAGCGTGTTCTCGAGTTCGCCGCGTTCTTCCAGCAGCCTGAGGATCGCGCCGAGCGTGCGGTCGGCGTGCTGGACTTCGTACAGGTAGTCGGCCCGGTTGATACGCACGCCTTTCGTGTCGGGCAGGAAGGCGGGCAGTTTGACGTCTTTGAGGTCGAGGCCGATCTCCTTGTGGTTGTCCGGGCCCCAGGGCGCATGCGGTTCGGTCAGTCCCGCCCAGAAGTAGAACGGCGCATCCTTGGGCTTGGCGTCGAGGAATGCCTTGAAGTTGGCGGCATAATCGACGGGTGAGATGCCTTTCCGCGGCGCTTTGACCCGTTGGGTGTTCCAGGCCTTGCCGGCCGGGTCGTCGCGCTTGCCGGTGGGTTCCTTCACGCCCGGCCCCCAGCCTTTGCCGGTGTAGCCCGCATGGTAGCCGGCGGCTTCCAGCTTCTCCGGCAGAGTGGCGTATTTGGCGGGCAGCCAGGCCTGGATGATCGCACCCTGCTCGAGTTCCCAGAAGTTCCGTCCGGTGAGGAGAGCCGCCCGGGCCGGTGCGCAGGAAGGGGCCGAGCAGTAGCCGTGGCGGAAGAGCACGCCTTCCTTGGCCACGCGGTCGAAATGGGGGGTCCGGACCGAGCTGTTCCCATAGGCGCTGCACTCCAGCCAGCTCTGGTCGTCGTTGATGACGATGAGCACGTTGGGCGGCCGTGCGATGAGCGCCGCGGACGAGGAAAGGAGCAGGGCCGCCAGGAGGCGGGGGAGTCCGGTTCTCATCATCGGGGCAGGTTCGAAGCGGTCAGCGGTTCGACGCGGATGTCGTCGAACCAGGTGGCAAGGGGGCGCGGGCTTTTGCCGCCGGGCTGCAGGCCGATGTCGTGCTTCGCCACGTCCCCGCAGAGCGTGACGTAGGTAAGGGCTGGTTGACCGTCCACCATGATCTTCAGTTCTTTCCCGCGCAGTTCCAGGATCAGGGAGTGCCAGGCGTCGGGAGCGATCTGGGCCTTCACGGTCTTCGCGTAGAAGAACTTCCGGTTCCAGATGCCCTTGGTCTTCAGTTCGGCTGCTTCGGGCGAGCCTTTCGGGTGCAGGACGTCGTTGTCCCATGCGGTGACGGCATCGGCACGGATATGCACGCCGGCGACGTTGAAGTCCCGCTCCACGACGGGGTTGGGGCCGCCGATGCTGATGCCGACCTGGCCTCCGGCGGAAAGCTTGAAGCGGCAGCTCACGCGGATGTCGGTCCCGGTGACCGCCCGGCGCAGTCCCGGCGGATGCTTTTCTTCCGGGAAGCACTGGCCACGGAGCGCACCGTCGATGACTTGCCACCATTCCGGCCGCGCGTCCTTACCGCTGACGGTCTTGCCGAGCGGATGCTTGGCGTCGATCCCGGTCGCGAGGAAGCCGTAGGGCCGCCAATCCTTGGCGAAAGCTCCCGCGTCAGAGAAGTCGTCCGACCACGTGGCCGGGACGCTTCCCGCAGCTTGCAGCGATGCGAGCGGCAGAAGCAGCAGGGCGATGAGGTGTCGGCAGGACATGATGACGGCGTGGCTGGACGGGCAACCCTGCTGTGGACGGACAAGTTGCGTCTTAGGGAAAACCTTCAGGCGAGGATCTCCTTGATCACGCGCCGTTCCTCGACGCCGGTGAGGCGTTGGTCGAGGCCTTGGAACTTGTAGGTCATGCGGCGGTGATCGACGCCCATGAGGTGGAGGATGGTGGCGTTGAGCTCGCTGAGGTGGACGGGGTCCTTGACGACGTTATAGCTGAAGTCGTCGGTCTCACCGTAGGAGATGCCCGGCTTCACGCCCGCGCCGGCCATCCACATGGTGAAGCAACGCGGGTGGTGGTCCCGGCCGTAGTTCGTCTTGGTGAGCGTGCCCTGCGAGTAGACCGTGCGGCCGAACTCGCCGCCCCAGACCACGAGGGTATCCTCAAGCATGCCACGCGATTGGAGGTCGAGCAGCAGGCCGGCGCTGGCCTGGTCGGTCTGCTGGCACTGACGGGCGATGTCCTTGGGCAGGTTGCTGTGCTGGTCCCAGCCGCGGTGGAGGATCTGCACCACGCGGACGCCGCGCTCGACCATGCGGCGGGCGAGGAGGGCGCTGTGGGCGAAGGTCCCGGCTTCCTTGACCTCAGGTCCGTAGAGGTCGAGGGTCGCCGCGGTCTCCTTGGAGAGGTCTGTCAGGTCGGGCACGCTGGCCTGCATGCGGAAGGCCATCTCATACTGGGCCGTGCGGGTGAGCGTCTCCGGGTCGCCGAGCTCGCGGTGGCCGGCGGCGTTGAGCTTGGCCAGGGCGTCGAGCGTGACGCGGCGGTCGGCGGGCTGCACGCCAGGCGGGTTCTGGACGAAGAGCACCGGGTCGCCGCCGGAGCGGAGCGCGACGCCCGTGTGGCGCGTCGGCAGGAAGCCGCTGCTCCACATGCGCGTGAACAGCGCCTGGCCGCCGACGCTCTTCGGCGTGAGCACCACGAAGGAGGGGAGGTCGTCGCTCTCGCTGCCGAGGCCGTAGCTGATCCAGGAGCCGATGCTCGGCTTGCCGGGGATCTCGCTGCCGGTCATCACGAACGTGCAGGCCGGGTCGTGGTTGATGGCGGTCGTGCTGACCGACTTCATCACCGCGAGCATGTCTACCACCTTCGCCGTGTGCGGGAGGAGTTCGCTGATCCAGCGGCCGGACTTGCCGTGCTGGGCGAACTTGAACTGGCTCGGGGCGACCGGGAAGCGCGCCTGGCCCGAGGTCATGGTGGTGATGCGCTGGCCGTTGCGGATGCTCTCCGGCAGGTCCTTGTCGAAGTGCGGCTCCAGCTGGGGCTTGTAGTCCCAGAGGTCGAGCTGCGACGGGGCGCCGTTCATGTGCAGGTAGATGAGACGTTTGGCCTTGGGGGCGAAGTGCGGGTAGCCGGCCAGCGGCCTGTGCACGGTGTTCGCGGCCAGGGCCTCGCGGGAGAGCAGGCCGGCGAGGGCGACGCCGCCGACGCCGAGTCCGGCGGTGCTCAGGAAGCGGCGACGGTGCAGGAGGCGCAGGTGGTCTTGGATGGGGTCGTTCATCGGTTGAGGGTCTCGTCGAGGTTGAGGAGGAGGCTGGCGGTGAGGGTCCACGCCGCGACTTCGGGCGCGGGTAGGGAAGCGTCGGGCTTCGACTCGCCGAAGGTGATGAGCTTCGTCGCGTCGGCCGGCTGGGCGGCATAACGCGCGCGGTGGGCGCGGAGGGCGTCGAGGGTGACTTCCGTCTCGCTCGGGGCGGGCCGGCGGCCGACAGCCGTCATCCAGGCAAAGGCGGCCTTGGTTTCGTCGGTGGCGCCGCCTTCTTTGATGACGCGTTGGGCGAAGGCGCGGGCGGCCTCGACCTGCTGGACGTCGTTGAGGAGCGCGAGCGCCTGCAGAGGGGTGTTGCTGAGCTCGCGGCGGACGCAGCTCGCCTCGCGGGCGGGGGCGTCGAAGGCGATCATCGAGGGCGGCGGCGCGGTCCGCTTCCAGA
>JBJTAX010000075.1:0-15505 GCA_046091055.1 Verrucomicrobiota bacterium
CCCGAGGCTTTCGAAGGCTTGGATTTCGCCGTCTTCAGCGCCGGCGGTTCGATCTCCGTGGCCCTCGCCCCGGAGGCCGTCAAACGCGGCTGCATCGTCATCGACAACAGCTCGGCCTTCCGCATGTACCCCGACGTCCCGCTCGTCGTCCCGGAGATCAACGCCCATCACCTGGCCGGACATAAAGGCATCATCGCCAACCCGAACTGCTCCACGGCCATCGCGCTGATGGGTCTCTTCCCGCTGCACCAGGCCTTCGGACTCAGGCGCTTCTTCGCCTCGACCTATCAGGCCGTCTCCGGCACCGGCGCCGAGGCCATGCGCGAACTCGACGCCCAGGCCCGCGCCTGGGCCAAGGGCGAGACCCTCGCCCCGAAGGTCTACCCGCATACGATCAACTTCAACCTGATCCCGCAGGTGGATTCTTTCATCGAGGACGGCTACACCAAGGAAGAGATGAAGATGCTGAACGAAGGGCGCAAGATCATGGACCTGCCCGGCCTCAAGGTCACCACCACCTGCGTCCGCGTCCCGGTCTTCCGCGCGCATTCGATCGCGATCAGCGCCGAGTTCGAACGCCCGGTCGACCTCGCCGTCGCCCGACGGGCCATCAGCGCTTTCCCGGGAGCCGAACTGTGCGACGACCCCGCGGACAGGAAGTACCCGATGCCGCTCGACTACGCCGGCAAGGAGAAGTGCGGCGTCGGCCGCCTGCGCAAGGACACCCTCTTCGACAACGGTCTCTCCCTTTGGATCTCCGGCGACCAGCTCTGGAAGGGCGCCGCGCTCAACGCGATCCAGATCGCCGAGGCGTTGCACGCCCAAGGCCGCCTGGCCCGCCGGTAAGCCGACCATGGCCCGGAGCAACGACCGCGCGCCGCGCCACGCCGACCTGCATCGGCCGATCCGGCTCTTCGACGAGGCGGACATCCCCGCCCTGCTCAAGGACGTCAAGGACCCCCTCGTCCTGGTCCTCGACGGCGTGCAGGACCCGCATAACCTCGGGGCCTGCCTGCGTAACGCGGAATGCGCGGGTTGCGCCTTCGTGGTGATCACGCGCAAGAATTCCTCGCCCGTCACCGACACGGTCCGCAAGGTCGCGGTCGGCGCCGCCGAGTCCCTCCCGATCGTCCAGGCCAACAATCTCCGCAATGCGTTGGTGAAACTGAAGGCCGGCGGCGTGTGGATCGCCGGGACGTCCGACCACAAGGCCAGCCAGTCCCTCTTCGCGGCCAAGCTCACCGGCCCCCTCGCCATCGTGCTGGGCGCCGAGGGCGACGGTATCCGTCACCTGACCGCCGAGACCTGCGACTTCCTGCTGCGCATCCCGATGCTCGGCCAGGTGCCCTGCCTCAACGTGTCCGTGTCCGCCGGGGTCTGCCTCTTCGAGGCGGTCCGGCAGCGCGGCCATCGCTGAAGCCCAATTTTTCTTTACCCTAAGCCGGGGGCGTGTCGTAATCGGTCCGTTCGGCGGGCCAGATAGCTCAATGGTAGAGCAGTTGACTTTTAATCAATTGGTTCCGGGTTCGAGTCCCGGTCTGGCCACTCCGAACGTCCGACCATCGGTGCTTCGCCGCCTGCGGAGATTTATGTGCGTTTGCTCTTGATATCTTGGCCGCGACTTGCGTTCATCCCTATCCCGCTGTCCGGCTGGATAGCTCAATGGTAGAGCAGTTGACTCTTAATCAATTGGTTCGGGGTTCAAGTCCCCGTCCAGCCACCAGCGGGTAACTTTGAGGCGACGCTCACCGGCGTTGTTCGGCACGGTTGCGTCGGTACCGTTCGGCCATGTAGGCGGCATGACAGGGCCGGCAGTAGCTATGATAGCTGCCCGAGGCCTTGAGCCAGTGGAACATCTGGACCGGCAGATCCTGGCCGCACTGGGCGCAGCACCGCGTGCTCGCCGCGTGACGGGCCCCGCGCCTGGCGACCCGCCGGCGGACGGACTCGGTCAGGCAAGGCCGGCAGAAAGGATGGACGGCGGCCACGCCTTGGAGACGGTGAAACTGGTCGAGGGGACGGGTCTTGCGGCAGCAACGGCACTTCTTCTTGGCAGGAAGGTTCATCGTGCCACGAAAAACGAGTTCCGTGGCCGCGCAATGGCGACGACCTAGGGTCGATTGCTGAGAGAAACCCCTTACTCGACGGTCACCGATTTTGCCAGGTTGCGGGGCTGGTCGATCGGGCAGTCCCGCAGACGCGCGACATGGTAGGCGAGCAGCTGCAAAGCCACCGCCGCCGGGATGGTCGCGACCAAGGGATCGCATTCAGGGATGCGGATGACGTCGTCGGCGACGGCGACGGGCGGGCCGCCGTCCGTGACGACGGCGATGACCCGCGCCCCGCGCGCCTTGCATTCCTCGGCGTTGCCCAGGACCTTGTCCAGGACCGGGGAGCGGTTGGCGAGGACCACGACGGGCATGCCAGGGGTGAGCAAGGCGATGGGGCCGTGCTTGAGTTCGGCCGCGTGATACCCCTCGGCGTGCACATAGGAGATTTCCTTGAGCTTCAGGGCGCCCTCCAAGGCGACGGGGTGCATCGGTCCGCGACCGATGAAGAAGGCGTGGTCGTGTCCCGCCATGCGCGCGGCGACCGCGGCGATGTCGGCGTACTGGGCCAGCACGGCTTCGATGAGCTTCGGCAGCCGGGCGATTTCCGCGGCCAAGGCCTGCCCCCTCTCGCCGGACAGGCGGCGTCCTCGGCCGAACTTGAGTGCCATGAGCAGCAGGACGGCGACCTGGCCGGTGAAGGCCTTGGTGGACGCGACGGAGATCTCCGGCCCGGCGTGCAGGTAGACGCCCCGTCCGGTCTCGCGGGCGATCGCCGAGCCGACCGCGTTGACGAGCCCCATGACGATGGCCCCTTTGTCCTTGGCCTCCCGGACGGCGGCCAAGGTGTCGGCGGTCTCGCCGGACTGCGAGATGGCGACCACCAGGTCGCGCCCGTCGACGAGCGGGTTACGGTAGCGGAATTCGGCGGCAGGCTGCACTTCGGCGTGGATCGCGGCGAGTTCTTCGAGGGCGAATTCTCCGACCATGCCCGCGTGCAGAGAGGTGCCGCAGCCGACCATGACGACACGCTGGAAGTCGAGGAGTTCGCGGGCGGTCGCGCCCATGCCCGAGAGCACGGCCGTACCGTTGAGGAGGTCGAGCCTGCCGCGCAGGGCGTTGCCGACGGTCTCCGGCTGCTCGTGGATCTCCTTGAGCATGAAGTGCGCATGTCCGCCCTTCTCGACCGCGCCGGCTTCGAAAGTCAGCTCCGCGACCTCGCGGTCGATCGGGGCATGGTCAAGGTCGGTGATGTCGACGGAATCAGCCGTGACCCGGGCGACGTCGCCGTCATCCAGGTAGATGACCCTGCGGGTGTGGGCCACGAGCGCGGCCGGATCAGAGGCGACGAGGCATTCGCCCTCGCCGACGCCGATGACCAGAGGACTGCCTTTGCGCGCGACGACGATGACGCCGGGCTCGTCGGCGGCCAGCACGGCGATGCCGTAGGCGCCTTCGACGCGGCGCAAGGCGGCGATCACGGCCTGCCGCAGGTCGCCCTTGTGGTATTCGCCGATCAGGCGGACCAAGGCCTCGGTGTCCGTCTCGGAGGCGAAGACGTGTCCCTTGCCCTCGAGCTTGGCGCGGATGTGCCGGTAGTTCTCGATGATCCCGTTGTGGACGAGCCGGATGCGTCCGGACGCGTCGGAGTGAGGGTGCGCGTTGGCTTCGGTCGGCGCCCCGTGCGTGGCCCAGCGGGTGTGGGCGATGCCGGCATGCTCGGCGGCGACCTCGGCCTCGCCCCATTCGGCGCGGACCTTGTCGGCAAGCCGCGCGACCTTGCCTACGGCCCGCAAGGTCCGCAGGCCGCCTGCCTGCTGGACGGTCAGCCCGGCGGAGTCATAGCCGCGGTACTCAAGCCGACGTAATCCACCGAGGAGGACGGGGATGGCCGCGTTGCGACCGACATAGCCGATGATGCCGCACATGTTCAGGAAAGGATGTCCTTGGCGACGATGGCGCCGGGCAACGTGGTGGTCTTGGGCCAGAGCTTCCGGCCTGGATAGATCGAAGTGTGGACGCCCGTATGGACGCCGTCCCCGACGATGGTCCCGAGCTTGCGGCGGCCGGTGTCCGTCAGACGGCCTTCCACGAGGCTGCGATGCACGGCGCCGTCATGCCGCAGGTTGGAGGTGATGGTGCCGGCACCGAAGTTCACTTTCTCGCCGAGGACGGAGTCGCCGACGTAGGACAGGTGGCCGACGTTCGTGCCGGACAGGAGGATCGAGTTCTTGAGCTCGACCGCCTGGCCGACGTGGCACCTGTCGCCGATGGCCGTGGATCCGCGGATATAGCAGTTGGGACCTATCTTGCAGTGGTCGCCGATGATGACGTCGCCTTCGATGACGACGCCGGGCAGGATCTTGACGCCCTTGCCGACCTGCAGTCGTCCGTCGACGTAGAGCGAGGCATGCGCGCCGGATTCCATCGCATAGCATGGGCGGGCGTTCATGGCCTCGGCGTTGGCCCTCAGGAGGTCCCACGCGTAGGCGATGACGAAAGACCGGACCACCTTCATCTCCCGTGAGCCGTCCTGACGGCGAACCAAGACCGAGCCGTCCGCCTGAGCCATGACGCCGAAGGAAGCATCGGCGACGAAGGTCGCGAGTTCGGCCGGATCGAGCCAGGCTCCGGGATGGATCTCGAGCTCGGCCGTTGCGGCCCCTTCGGCGAGGCCGGCGGCGCGCAGGGCCGCCAGCTGATGACTCCGTAGGGGAAGGTTCGCCACCGGGAAGTCGGCCAGCGCGCGGGTCAGCGTCAGCGGGAGGCACCCAGGCGTCGCTACGGCGGGCATGATCCGGAAGGTCGCCATGTCAGAGGGCCGCGAAATCCGCTTCGACGGCCGAGCGGAAAGCAGCCGACCAACGGTCGACTTCGCCTTGGTCGCGATGCTCGACGAGGATCCGCAGCTTGTTCTCGGTACCGGAATAGCGGATCAGGTGGCGGCCGGATGCGCCGAAGGCCGAGTCGGCCTTGCGGATCGTCTCCTGCAGGGCGTTGAGCTGCGCCAGCGGCACCTTGGCGCGGACCTTGAGGTTGACCAAGGCCTGGGGATACTCGCGCATGCCCGCGGCGAGTTCCGCCAGCGTGGCCCCTTTCCGGCGCATGAAGCGCAGGACTTGGAGGGCGCTGAGGATGCCGTCGCCCGTGGTCGCGTAGTCGGAGAAGATGAGGTGGCCGGAGTTCTCGCCTCCGAAAGAATATCCGCCCTTTCGCAGCGCTCCGATGACATGCCGGTCGCTGACCGCCGTGGTGACGACGCCGATGCCGGCCTGGCGCATGGCCTCATGGAGGCCGAGGTTCGACATGACGGTGCAGACCATGGTGTTGCCGCTGAGCTTGCCTTCTTCCTGCAGGGCCAAGGCGCACAAGGCCAGGATCCGGTCTCCGGACACGCCTACGCCGCTGGCGTCGGTGAATATCACCCGGTCGGCGTCGCCGTCCAGCGAGATCCCTACGTCCGCTCCCTGCTCGCGAACGGCCTTTCCGGCGAACTCGGGATGCAACGCGCCCACGCCGTCGTTGATGTTCGTCCCATCGGGGTCGACCCCTAGTTTCACCACTTTCGCCCCGAGTTCCTTGAAGATCAGCGGAGCCAGGAGATAGCCTGCGCCGTGGCCGCAATCCACGACGATCTTCATCCCGTCGAGGTAGGCGTTGCCGAGGCTTTGCTTGGCGAACTCGATGTAACGTCCGCGAGCGTCATCGATGCGGTAGGCTTTGCCGATCTTGTCCCCCGTCACGCCGTTGGCTTTCACGTCGTAAAGCACTTCCTGTTCGACGATCGCCTCCAGTTCGTCGGAAAGCTTGAAACCATCCGGCCCGAAGATCTTCAGCCCGTTGTCTTCGTAAGGATTGTGCGAAGCCGTCAGCATGATCCCCGCGCCGCAGCCCATGGATTTGGTCAGGTGAGCGACCGCCGGAGTGGGCATCGGGCCGACCAGGAAGACATCCATCCCGCTCGAGACCAGGCCGCTGGTCAGCGCGGTTTCGAGCATGTAGCCGGAAATCCGGGTGTCCTTCCCGATGACCACCCGGTTGTGGTTGGCGCCGCTCGAGCGCAGGACCCGGGAGATGGCTTGTCCGACTCGGAGGGCGATTTCCGGCGTGATCGGGTATTCGTTCGCCCGTCCGCGGATTCCGTCTGTGCCGAATAGATTGGTCACCATAGCTTGTTAAATACGGTTGAAGCCGAAGTGGTTGGCAACATTAAATGACTGAAAAGCATCCTTTATGAAAGATATGATTGTTTTGGTCGTTAATCCCGAACGAGGATTTAGGAATGGTGCAGTTAGCGCGAAATACGATAGGTACATAAGACCGATAGGAATCGAGCGAGCAAATGCGGTGATCCGGAGCATGCACCCTCTCCGTGCACGATGGTCGAGAGGGCGATGGGCTGATCGATGGAGGTTGAGATGAGGAAGCGACCCTATCTCCTAATGCGCGTTCGACAGGAACCAAGTTTCGCCGTCGTGTGTCCCCCTCCTTCCAGATGAGTTCCCCGCACCTCGGTTCCTTGCTCTGCCTGCTTGCGGCTGCCATATCCTTCGCGGCTGATGCGTCGGTGGACTTCAATCGCGAGGTGCGCCCGATCCTTTCGGACCGCTGCTACGGTTGTCACGGACCTGACGCTGACAAGGGTCGCAAGGCCGGCCTGCGTCTCGATGAGTTCGCCGGCGCGACGAAAGTGCTCAAGAGCGGCGAAGCCGCGGTGGTGCCGGGCGACGTCAAGAACAGCGCGCTGGTGCAGCGTATCCTGAGCGAGGACGAGGAAGACGTGATGCCGCCGCCGGAACTGCATCGCCCTCTCTCCCCGTCGGAGAAAGACATTCTGATTCGCTGGGTGAAACAAGGTGCGAAATATGATCCGCACTGGGCTTTCGTCTCCCCGCAGGCTCACCCGACCCCGCCGGTCGCCGATCTTTCCTGGCCGAAGGATCACCTCGATGCTTTCATCGCCGCGACGGCGGCCAAGAAAGGCCTTCGTCCGTCGGCTCCCGCCGACCGTGCGACCCTGCTCCGCCGCGCTTCTTTCGCGCTGACGGGCCTGCCTCCGACGATCGCCGAGGTCGATGCCTTCCTGGCGGACAAATCGCCTGATGCCTATGAGAAGCGCGTCGACGCCCTGCTGGCCTCGCCGCGTTACGGCGAGCATCTGGCGGTGGCCTGGCTGGACCTGTCCCGCTACGCCGACACCTGGGGCTATACCGGAGACAAGACGATGTTCGCCTGGCCTTGGCGGGACTGGGTGCTGAAAGCCTTCAACGACAACAAGCCTTACGACCGGTTCCTGACGGAGCAGCTCGCCGGCGACCTGCTCCCGAATCCGACCCAAGACCAACGCGTGGCGACGGCCTACAATCGCATCCACCGCATGACTTACGAAGGCGGCTCGATCGCCGAGGAGTTCCGCCAGGACGGCATCAATGACCGCGTGATGACCGCCGGCTATGGCTTCATGGGCCTGACGATGGAGTGCGCCCGCTGCCACGACCATAAATACGACCCGATCTCGCAGAAGGACTACTTCTCGATGGCGGCGATGTTCGGCGACCAGAACGAAAACGGACTGCTCTCTTATCATGGCGAAGTGCCTCCGCCCTTCGTCCGTCTGTACAAGACCGACGAAGATCGTCGTAAAGAAACCGAGCTCCGTGCCGCCGTTAGCGCGGCCGAACAGGGACTGATCACCACGCACACCGCTACGGCCAAGGCGGAAGTGAAGGTCCCCGCCCCGGTCGCCCATTTCCCTCTCGAGGCTTTCACGAAGATGGGCGTCGATGATGCGCTCGCCGGCGGCAAGCCCGCCCAGTTCGAGCGCCGCGGCTCCCCTGAAGACCTCCAACTGGTTCCTGGCGTCAAAGGACAGGCGGTGAAGTTCGATGGGGACGCTGGCTTCATCCTGCCGGAGTTCAAGCAGCTGGGCCGCTTCGACGCCTTCACGTTCTCGGCCTTCCTCCGCCTCGGCGAAAAGAACGCCCGCGCGACGGTCCTGCATTCGACCGGTTTCTATACGGGCGACGGCGACGCGACCGGCATCGAGTTGCACGTGACCCAAGGCAAGCTCCGCTGGAGCATGATCCATCTCTGGCCAACTAGCCCGGCCTCCATCGAGACGGTCGCCGCCCTGCCGGTCGACCAATGGCGTCGCGTGACGGCGACTTACGACGGCTCGTCGAGAGCCGCCGGACTCCGCCTCTACGTCGATGGCCGCGAAGTAAAGACGACGGTCATCCGCGACACGCTCCACGCCAAGCCCCGTGATAACGCCCTGGAGATCGGCTCACGCTCCCGCGACGCCGGCTTCCGCCATGGCTCACTCGACGAGGTCCAGCTCTGGCGCACGGCCCTGACGCCCGCCGAAGTCGCCGTACAACATGGCATCTCCGCCGACACCCTGCCCGCTTCGGTCCACGCCGAGCACGCCCGCCTCCGCGCCGACCCGGCTTACGCCCAAGCCTGGGAGCGCGTCCAGCAAGCCCGTCGGGCCTTCGCCGCCCATGAAGAAGCAGCGCCCGCATTCTTCGCGATGGAGCACTCGTCGCTGGCGCCGAAATCTTACGTGCTCACCCGCGGTGAATACGACAAGCCGGACCTGACGAAGCCATGCGAACCGGGCACCCCCGCCCGCATCTTCCCTTGGAACGCCGAGCTGCCTAAGAATCGCCTGGGTCTGGCGAAGTGGCTGACCAATCCGAAGCATCCGCTGACTTCGCGCGTCATCATCAATCGACTGTGGGCCCAGGTCTTCGGCGCTGGTCTCGTGGCCTCGAGCGAGAATCTCGGCATGCAAGGTGACCTGCCCACGCACCCGGAGCTGCTCGATACTCTGTCCGTCGAATTCATCCGTAGCGGTTGGAACACCAAGGCGATGCTCCGCCGACTCGTCCTCAGCGCGACGTTCCGGCAGTCCTCCACCCCGACGGCGGAAGGCCGCGAGAAAGACCCGGCGAATCTCCTCCATGCCCGAGGTCCGGTGCTCCGCCTGTCCGCCGAGATGGTCCGCGACCAAGCCTTGCTGGCCTCCGGCAAGCTGGTCGAGAAGGTCGGCGGCGAAAGCGTCCAGGAGTCCGCCAACCGTCGCAGCATCTACACTTTCCGTAAGCGGACGGCTCCGCCGGATAACATGCTTATCTTTGACGCGGGTTCGCGCGAAGTCTGCCAACCGAAGCGATTGAACACCAACACGCCGTTGCAGGCTTTGGTGCTGCTCAATAATCCCGGCTTCGTCGAAGCGGCCAAGCACCTCGCCAGCCGCGTCAGCAAGTCATCTGACGATCCCAGCGAGCAGATCGCCGAGGCCTTCCGTCAGGTCTGCACCCGGGCGCCTCGTCCCGCCGAGCTCGCCGCCTTGACCGAACTCTACGCGACGCAGAAGGCCAATCCTCCGCAGTTCGCGCCGACGCCGATCGAACCGAAAGCCGAGCCAAAGAAGGCCGACCCCAAGGTCGTGGCCAAGCAGGCAAACCCTAAGGCGAAGAAGCAACCCGCTCCGCCGCCTGCACCGGCTGTGACGAAGATGCCCGCCGACCCGGCCCTGGCCGCCCTCACCCTCGTCTGCTCCACCATCCTGGCGAGCGATGCCGCCGTCACCTCCCGCTGATCATGTCCGCCGAACTCCCCTCCTATGACGGCCTGATGCAGCCCACGCGCCGGCACTTCCTCGGCACGTCCGCCCTCGGTCTCGGCGCCCTCGCGCTCCGCGGCATCGTCGGCGACGCCCACGCGGCTCCTTTGCCTAAGGGCACGCACTTCCCGGCCAAGGCCAAGCGGGTCATCTACCTCTTCCAGGCCGGCGGTCCTTCGCAGTTCGAGACCCTCGACCCCAAGCCGCTGCTCCGTGAAAAGCATACTCAGCCTTTGCCTGACTCCGTCCGTCAAGGCCAGCGTCTGACCGGCATGAGTGGCTACCAGGCCACGTTGCCGTTGGCAGGCTCGTTCACGGACTTCAAGAAGTACGGTCAGAGCGGAATCGAATACAGCGACCTGCTTAGCCATACCGGAGGCGTCGCCGACGATCTCTGCGTGATCCGCTCGATGCACACGGAGGCCATCAACCATGATCCGGCCATCACGTTCTTCTGCTCCGGCAACCAGGTCGCCGGGCGTCCGTCGATGGGCGCCTGGGCGTCCTACGGCCTCGGCAGCATGAACGAGAACCTGCCGGCCTTCATCGTGCTGGTCTCGCAGGACGCCACCAAGGACCAGCCGCTCTATTCGCGCCTCTGGGGCGCCGGCTTCCTGCCTTCCGAACACCAGGGCGTGCAGTTCAAAGCCGGCAAGGAGCCGGTGCTCTTCCTGACGAATCCCGAAGGCGTCTCGCCCCATGCCCGCCGCGGCATGCTCGACGCGCTCGGCAAGCTCAACGCCGACCAGCGCGCCGCGGAACTCGACCCGGAAGTCGACGCCCGTCTGGCGCAGGCCGAGATGGCCTACCGCATGCAGACGAGCGTGCCGGAGGTCGCCGATCTTTCGAAGGAGTCGCCCGCCACCCTCGCGATGTATGGCGACAGCGTGAAGACGCCCGGCTCCTTCGCCGCCAACTGCCTGCAGGCCCGTCGGCTCATCGAGAAGGGCGTCCGCTTCGTCCAGCTCTTCCATCAGGGCTGGGACCAGCACGGCGGTCTGCCCGGCGGCATCAAGCGCCAGTGCAAACAGACCGACCAAGCTTCGGCGGCGCTGATCAAAGACCTGAAGCAGCGCGGTCTGCTGGAAGACACGCTCGTGATCTGGGGCGGCGAATTCGGCCGCACGGCGTACAGCCAAGGCAAGATCACCAAGGACTCTTACGGCCGCGACCACCACCCGCGTTGCTTCAGCCTCTGGATGGCCGGCGGCGGCGTCAAAGGCGGGCACGTCCATGGCCAGACCGACGAGTTCGGCTACAATATCGTCAAGGACCCGGTCCACGTGCACGACCTGCACGCCACGATGCAGCATCTCCTCGGCGTCGACCACGAGCGCCAGACCTTCAAGTTTCAAGGTCGTTACTACCGTCTGACGGACGTCGCGGGCCACGTGGTCAAAGCCGTGATTGCCTAACGGTCGCGGCGACCCCACTAGTGTCGGGGTGTCCTCCGCCACGCCGGCTCCCGCTTCCGCCATCGCCTCCCGGTCCTTCCGGTTGTACCTGGCGGCGATCGTCCGCGGCACGCTGGCCATCCAGATCCAGAACGTCGCCGTCTCCTGGCAGGTGTTCCGGCTGACCAAGGACGAAGGCCCCAACGCCGCCCTGGCGCTCGGTGCCATCGGCCTCGCCGAAGTCATTCCGTTCGTGAGCGCGGTGCTCTTCGCCGGCCACGTGGCTGACACGCACAACCGCCGCCGCATCGCCCTCGGAGCGCTCTCCGTGATGCTGGTCCTTGGGCTGCTGCTGTTCATCCCCGAATTCCTCTCCGCCCGCTGGGCCCAACTGACCGTCATCTACGGTGTCATCGTCTTCGGCGGTCTGGCCCGTAGTTTCCTGACGACCGCCCGCCAGGCCCTCATCGCCGAGATCCTGCCGCGCGAGCTGATCCCCGGCGGCGTCCGCTGGCGCAACACGCTCTTCGAGCTGGCCTGCGTGCTCGGCCCCGGCCTCGCCGGCCTCATGGTCTGGCTGGGCGAAAGGAACGGCCTGGCCCACGCGGAGAACGTCGCCTACGCGGCCATGACCCTCTGCTTGGCGACCTCGCTGGGCCTGACCTTCGCGCTCCGGCCGACGCAGACCCTGCAGTCGCGCAAGCCTGAGCCGATCTTCACCAGCCTCCGTCAGGGCATCGACTTCATGCTAAGCCAGCGGGTGATGCTCGGGGCGTTCACGATGGACCTCTTCGCCGTGCTGCTCGGCGGCGCGGTCGCCCTGTTGCCCATCTTCGCCGACATGCTCCAGGTCGGCGCGTTCGGCTTCGGCCTGCTCCGCGCGGCGTCCTCGATCGGCGCCGTCGTGATGTCGCTCTACCTCATCGTGCGTCCTCCGCTCCGCCACGCCGGCCCGGCCCTGTATGGCTCGTTCGCCGTCTTCGGCCTGAGCACGATCGGGTTCGCGCTGTCGGTCACGATTTCCGGCCTGCTCGGACTCGGCCTGACGGCCGCCTTCGTGTTCTCCATCCTCTTCCTCCTGATCGCCGGCGCCGCCGACGCGGTGAACGTGATCATCCGTCAGACGATCCTGCAGACCTCCGTGCCGCCCGAGATGATGGGGCGGGTCTCCGCGGTGACCGCGGTCTTCATCGGTTGCTCCAACGAACTGGGCATGGCCGAGTCCGGCTTGGCCGCCCGTCTGATGGGCACGGTGAACTCGGTGGTCTTCGGGGGCCTGGCGACGTTCGGCGTGATGGGCCTGACCCACTGGCGCTTCCCGGAGCTTTGGCGGCTCCGTAAGGTCGGCCACGAGCCCGTCCGCTGACCCGCTTGGGCTTGCGGGGAGCGCGGCGGCTCTCTCATATCGGGACACCCCCATGAAGCTCCTCCGCCTGCTCCCCTTCCTGCTGGCTCTCAGCCTGTTCGGCGCCGACCCCAAGAAGCCCGATTACGACGCCCAATACGTCCTCGGCCCTGACTCCCAGGAGCAGGCCGGCGTGCCCAAGGGCGTCGTGAACGAATATGAGATGACCGGTTCGAAGACGTTCCCGGGGTACGGCCGCAAGTGGGCCCTCTACGTTCCTTCGCAATACCCGCCCGGCCAGGAAGCCGCGCTGATGGTGGTCCAGGACGGACCCGGCTATGCCACCCGTAACGGCGCCTGGCGCGTGCCGGTGGTTTTCGACAACCTGATCGCCCAGAAGAAGATGCCTGTGACGATCGCCCTCTTCATCGCCCCGGGCTTCGTCCCCGACCCGCAGAACCCGAAAGGCAAAGACAAGAAGGGCCGTCCGCTCGGCAAGTCGAACCGCTCCTTCGAATACGACAGCGTCACCGACCTCTATGTGAAGTTCCTCCTCGAGGAGATGATCCCGCTCGCCGAATCGAAAGGCGTGAAGTTCTCCAAGGACCCGGCCCGTCGCGCCATCGCAGGTTCCTCCTCCGGCGGCATCTGCGCCTTCAACGCCGCCTGGCATCGTCCCGACGCCTTCAGCAAGGTCTTCACGACGATCGGCAGCTTCACCAAGATCCGCGCCAACATCAGCGGCGGTAAGGAGACCGGCGGCGACGTGTACCCGGAATGGGTGCGTACGAACCCGCGTAAGAACATCCGCGTCTACCAGCAGGAAGGCGCGAACGACCTGCTCAACGAGCACGGCAGCTGGCCGCAAGCCAACCGCAAGATGGCCGCGGCCCTCAAGGAGAAAGGCTATGACCACGTCTACGTCGAAGGCCAAGGCACCCACAACAGCCGCCATGGCGCGATGCTCCTGCCGGAAGCGCTGACCTGGCTCTGGCGCGACGTCCGCTAAGCCGATGCGCCTCGCCCTGCTCTCCCTGCTCGCCTGCGCCGGCCTCGCCGACGCCGCCAAGCCATCCTTCCAGCCCCTGCTCGACCCGCAGCTCTCCCAGTGGGAGAAGTGGCTCGGCCCGGTCCATCGCGCCTACGAGCTCCCGGGCTACGTCCGCGGCGCCAAGCCGAAGGACGACCCGGTCCTGGGCCTCAACAACGACCCCCTCAAGGTCTTCACGACCCGTCACATCGACGGCGAGACGGTCCTGCACATCACGGGCCAGGTCTTCGGCGCGCTGACGACCTTGAAGTCCTACGACAACTTCCACCTGCGCACAGAGCAGCGCTGGGGCCAGATGCGCTGGGAGCCCCGCCTGCAGGCGGTCCGCGACAACGGCATCCTCATCTTCTGCGTCGGGGAACACGGCGCCCAAGCGAAGTACTGGATGCGCAGCCAGGAACTGCAGGTCCAGGAAGGGGATATCGGCGACTGGTGGCCGCTGGCCGGCGCGCTGGCCGACATCCCGATCCGCACCGACGATCCGGTGAAGAAGCGCATCTACGACCCCATGGGCAAGGTGACGACGGTGGACGCCCGTGTCTGGCACGGGACGGAGTATCCGGAGAAGCCTTTCGGCGAGTGGAACGTGATCGAGTGCTACGCCCTGAACGGCGACGCGGTCTTCCGCCTCAACGGGAAGACGGTCAACGTGCTCCTCAACTCCCGTTACCGCGAGAAGGGTTCGACCGTCGAGATCCCCCTGAAGTCCGGCAAGCTGCAGATCCAGTCCGAAGCCGCGGAGTGCCAATACCGTCGCCTCGAGATCCGTCCGCTGGTCGCGTGGCCGGCCGACGTCGCCCGCGACCTGCCGCCGCGCTGAACGCTCCCTTTGTCCGCCGATGCTCCGAGCTCTCCAACTGCGCAAGGACTTCGGCGGACTGACCGTGCTTCACCCGACGTCGGTCGACTTCCGACCCGGCGAGGTGCACGCGCTCATGGGTGAGAACGGCGCCGGTAAGTCGACGCTGATGAAGGTGCTAGCCGGCCTCTACCGGTCGGACGGCGGTCACGTCGAATGGCGCGGCGTGCGCACCGCCTTCGACTCGCCGCACGACGCCTTGGTCGCCGGCATCGCGATGATCCATCAGGAACTGATGCCGATCCCCGACCTGACGGTGGCCGAGAACATCACCCTTGGGGCCGAGCCGTGCGGACGACTCGGCCTGATCGATCGCCCGGCCCAGGGGCGTCGCGCCCAGGAATTGCTGCAGGAACTCGAAGCCGAAATCGACCCTTCCCGGCTGATGCGCACGCTCACGGTCGCGCAGACGCAGGTGGTCGAAATCGCCAAGGCGCTCGGTCGTCAGGCCGACGTGATCCTGATGGATGAGCCGACGGCCGCCCTCTCCGACCACGAGGTCGCCGCCCTCTTTCGCGCCATCGTCCGTCTCAAGGCCCGCGGCGTGGCGATCGTCTACACTACGCACAAGATGGACGAGGTGTTCCGTCTGGCCGAACGCATCTCGGTCCTCCGCGACGGCCGCCTGGTCGGCACGGCTCCCGCCTCGGAACTGGATCCGTCGAAGCTCATCTCGCTCATGGTCGGACGCGAGATGGCCGACGTCTTCCCGCCGCGGAACACTCCGACGGAAGAAATCCTGATCGAGGTCGCCGGACTCACCCGCGAGCCGGCCTACCGCGACGTCAGCTTCCAGGTCCGCCGCGGCGAAGTGGTCGCTCTCGCGGGCCTGATGGGCGCCGGTCGCACCGAAGTGGTCAGCGCGCTCTACGGGCTCCAGCCCGCGAGCAGCGGCGCCATTCGCTTCAAAGGAAAGCCGCTGTCGGTCCGTTCACCGCAGGACTCGCTCGCCGTCGGCATCGGTATGGTCACCGAAGACCGCAAAGGACTCGGACTCATCCCGGGCCTCGGCGTCGACCAGAACATCACCCTGACGGCCCTTCGCTCGCTTTGCCGTGGCCAGTTCATCGACCACCGAGCCGAGGCGGCCGTCGTCGGGTCCAAGCTCGCGGAATTCGCCGTCAAGGCCAGCCGTCCGACCCAGCCCATCGCCCAGCTCAGCGGGGGCAACCAGCAGA
>JBJTAX010000076.1:0-5093 GCA_046091055.1 Verrucomicrobiota bacterium
CGCGTCAGCACGCCGCGGATCTCCATCATCGTCAGGGCCACCGCCGCCTCGGCGATTGCGCAATCCGCGAGCGCGGCGAGGCTGTCGGCGTCGTGGGCGGCCCCGCCGGCGAAATGCGGCAGCCAGCGGGCGAATTCCGGCGGATCCGCGGCGAGCGCCAGCGCGGGCGAGCCGCGGCTCTCGCCCAGTTCGGCGAGGATCTCGTCGACCGAGGTCACCAGTGTCGCGCCGTCGCGGATGAGCGCGTGGCAGCCGCGGCTGGAAGGGCTGTCGGCCCGGCCGGGCACGGCGCAGATCGTCTTGCCCAGGTCGCCGGCGAACCGCGCGGTGATCATGCTGCCGCCGTCGACGTCGGTCTCGACGACCACCATGACGCGGACCAGCCCGGCGACGATGCGGTTGCGCTGAGGGAAGGTCTGCCGGTCGGCGGGTCGGCCGAGCGGGAATTCCGACAACACGCACCCTTCGGCTTTCATCTTCGTCCGCAGGCGCACCGCTTCCGGCGGGAAGGTGAGGTCGAGCCCGTGGCCGACGACCGCGGCCGTCCGGCCGCCGGCTTCGAGCGCGCCCTCATGCGCGGCGGTGTCGATTCCCCGGGCCAGCCCGCTCACGACCCACCAGCCTTCCCGGGCAAGGTCTAGGGCGAAGGCGCGGGCGAGCGAAGCCCCGTACGCCGTGCAATGGCGCGATCCGATGACGCCCACGGCGCGTTCGGTCGGGAAAGCGGCGCCCTCGGCGTACAGCACCAGCGGCGGATCCCAGAGCCTCGTCAGCGGCGACGGCCACGCATCGTCGTCCGCGCTCAGCAGCCGGAAGCCTTGTTCGCGGGAGCGCCCCATCTCCCGCGCCCAGTCGTAGTCGCGCGCCGCGATCTCCGCGGCGACGGGTCGGCTGACGCCCTCCACGCCGGCGAGCTGTTCGGCCGGCGCGCCCAGCGCGACGGACAGGTCGCCGCCGAAGGCGTCGCGCAGGCGGCGGACCGTCACCGGCCCGACGCCTTTCAGTCCGTTGAGCAGGACGCGTTGCGCGAGCGGGTCGGTCGGGATGGGTCGCATCCCGTCAGCCAGCACTCCGCGTTCAGCCGCGCAAGACCGGGGACAGCCCAGCCAGGAGGTCGGTGGTTCGCACCGCTTCCTCCCCTTGGGTTTCCCTCAGCCGATCCGCGGCGCGCGCATGCCAGGTCGTCGCGAGCACCACCGCGTCGAGCGGGCAAAGGCCGAGTTCGCGCCGGCGCGCGAGGACCGCGGCCACGATGCCGGCAAGCAGGTCGCCGGCCCCGCCGCGCGCGAGCACCGGGCCGCCGAAGGGGACGTGGAGGACCCGGACGCCGTCCGTGACGCAGGTCAGCGGGCCTTTGAGCACGACGAGGGTCTTCGTCTTGCGCGCATAGGCGCGGGCCGCGGCCACGGAGGCGACGCGACCGCTGAGACGCTTGAATTCGCCGGCGTGCGGCAGGAGGACGCGGACCTTCGCTTCCGCGGAGGACCTGACGATCTTCGGCCGGAGCGCGTCGGCGTCGAGGATGAGGTCCGACTTGGCTGAGGCGGCGATCGCCCCGATGAAATTCAGGGCTTTCTCGCCCATGCCCGATCCGAGCAGGACCACGTCCTTGTCCGCGAGCAACGCGCGGACTTCTTTCAGGTTCGTCGAGGCGAGAGAACCCTCTTTCCCCGTGCGCAGGCCTCGCCACATCGCCTCAGGGTAGGCCACGGCCGCTTTCGGGCGGACGGATTCCGGAAGGCAGGTCGTGACCAGGGCCGCGCCGGAGCGGAGGGCGGCGGGGGGGTTCATGAGGACGGCGCCGGGCATGCGGTCCGAACCGCCGACGATGAGCAGGCGGCCATGGTGTCGCTTGTCGCTGCGCGCGCGGCGCGGTTGGGTGAGCGGCGCGAGGGCGGCGGCGGTCACGCAGGCTTCTTCGGTCTCGCCGAGGGGCAGGCCGATATCGAGGACGCGGAGGCGGCCGACGAAGCGCGCGGCCTTCGGCGCGAGCAGCGGGCGTTTCAGGCAGCCGACCGAGACCGTCAGGTCGGCGCGGAAAGCCGGGCCGTTCGCATCGTCGCCCAGACCGCTCGGCAGGTCGACCGCGATGCGCAGCCCGCGGAGCGCCTCGGTCGCGCGCAGGAACGTGCGAAGCTCGGCCGAGAGAGGCGCGCGGAATCCTTGGCCGAGGATGCCGTCGAAGATCAGGTCGAATTCGTGACCGGCGAGCCGGCGGAGGCCGGCCGCGGCGATGACGCCGATGCGGACGCCCGGCTTGCGGGCGGCCCAGGCGCGCCGGGCTTGATCACGGGCCGGACCGCCCTCGGCGAAGGCCGCGATGATTTCCGCGCCGCGGCGGGCGCAACGCAGGGCGGCGAGGAAGGCGTCGGCGCCGTTGTTCCCTTTGCCCGCGAGCACCAGGATGCGTTTCGCCGGGCGGCCGAGCAACGCGAGGGCCTCCTTGGCCACTCCCCGGGCGGCGAAGCCCATGAGTTTCCAGGAAAGGGCCCCGTCCCCGGCGAGGAAAGCCGCTTCGGCGGCCGCGGCTTCGGCGCAGGTCAGGACCGGCAGGCGGGCGGCGGCGCTCATGGCGTCAGCGCACCAGCACCACGAAGGCCTGGGCGAGGGTGTCGGTGTGCGTGAGCGAGATGAGCAGCCGCGAGGCGCCGCGGGCGGCCAGGAGCGCGCGCGCCTTGTCATCGAGCACGACGTCCGGTTCGCCGGCGGGCCCGCTGAGCACGCCGACGCTCGTCAAGGAGAACTCGGCGCCGAGGCCGGTGCCGAAGGCCTTGCTGGCCGCTTCCTTGGCCGCGAAGCGGGCGGCCAGCGACGGATAGGGGTCGGCTTTCGCCAGGCAGAGTTTCTGCTCCGCGGGCGTGAAGATCTTGTCGAGGAACGCGGCTCCGTGCCGAAGGTGCGCCGAGCGGATGCGGCTGACCTCCGTGAGGTCCACGCCGACGCCGAGCACGTTGCCGCCTTCCAGGTTCATGCGGGGTCGGTCAGGCGCGCCTTCATCTCGGCCACCGCCCCGCGGACGCCCGTGAAGAGGGCGCGCGCGACGATCGAGTGACCGATGTTCAGCTCGTGCAGGTGCGGCAGCGTGAGGATGGCGCGGATATTGTCGTAATTGATGCCGTGGCCGGCGTTGACGATCAGGCCCAGCTGATGGGCGTGCCCGCAGCCGGCGCGCAGGCGGGCGAGCTCGGCGTCGGCCGCCGGGGATTTCCAGGCGTTGGCGAACGCGCCCGTGTGGAGCTCCACGACGGGGGCGCCGACGGCGACGGCGGCATCGATCTGCGGCGCGTCGGGTCCGATGAAGAGCGAGACCTCGACGCCCGCGGCCTTGAGCGCCTGCGTCGTCTCGCGGACCCGCGCGAGCTGTCCGGCGACGTCCAGTCCGCCCTCGGTGGTGACGTCTTCGCGCGATTCCGGGACGAGGCAGACCGCCGCCGGGCGGAGTCGGACCGCGAAGTCCGTCATCGCCGGCGTGCAGGCCATCTCGAGGTTGAGCCGGAGGCCGGGGATCGCGGCGATCGCCTGGACGTCGGCGTCCTGGATGTGGCGGCGGTCCTCGCGCAGGTGCAGGGTGATGCCGTCGGCGCCGCCCGCGAGGGCTTCGCGCGTGAACGCGACCACGTCCGGCTCGGCGTGCGGCGACAGGTGCGCGCCGCGGTAACGCGCCTGTCGGAGCGTCGCGGCATGGTCGATGTTGACGCCAAGGAGGAGGGGACGGGACGGCATCGGACTTAGGAAGGTAGCAATACCTCTCGGCGGGCCGGGGTCAAAGGGAACCGCAAGACCCGGCGAGTCAACCCGCCGTCTTCCTGACGAGGCCGCGCCCGAGCGTCAGACGGAGCGAGGGGGCGGTCGGCGAGCGCTTCAGCCCGGCGAGGGATTCCGGGTCCCCGGCGTGCACGAGTTCGCCGCCGGCGTTGCCGCCTTCGGGGCCGATCTCGAGGACCCAGTCGGCCTCGGCGATCACGTCGGGATGATGTTCGATCACCACGACCGTATGGCCTTGGTCGACGAGCGCGTGGAGGAGTTCGATCAGGCGTCGGCAGTCCGATTGGTGCAGGCCGATGGTCGGCTCTTCGAGGACGTAGAGGTTGGGGCGGATCTCGCCGCGCGAACGCTCGCGGAAGGTCGGCAGGCCTTGGGCGAGTTCGCTGACGAGCTTGAGGCGCTGCGCTTCGCCCCCGGAGAGCGTCGGGCTGCTCTGGCCGAGCGTGAGGTAGCCCAGGCCGGTCTTCACCATGAGGCCGCACAGGTCGCCCAGCTTCGCGTCGAAGGACAGGAACGCCGCGGCTTCCTCGAAGGTCATCGCCAGCAGGTCCGCGGCGGACTTGCCGTTCCAGCGGATCGCCTTGGCGGCGGAACCATAGCGCGTGCCCGAGCATTCTTCGCACGGCACGTAGGTGTCCGGCAGGAAGCTCATCTCGAGCTTGATGCGGCCCGCGCCCGAGCAGGCCTCGCATCGCCCGCCGGAAGTGTTGAAGGAGAAGAAGCCGGCGCCATGGCCGCGGATCGCGGCTTCCGGCAGCGAGGCGAGCCGTTCGCGGACCAGGTCCCAGACGCCCACGTAGGTCGCCGGCGTCGAGCGCGGCGTCTTGCCGATCGGTTCCTGGTCGACGACCACCAGCTGGCGGAAGCCCTTGAGCCCGGAGAGCGCGGCGAACGCCGGCTTGCCCAGATGCGAGACCACGCCGAGCGCCTCCTTGCCCGTGAGGCCGTCTTTCTTCTTCGCGATGGCCGCCCGGATCGCCGGCGCGAGGAGGTCGGTCACGAGCGTGGACTTGCCGGCGCCGGAGACGCCGCAGACGACGGTCAGGCGGCCGACGGGGATCTGCGCGTCGAAACCCTTGAGGTTGCGCAGCGAAGCGTCCTTGAGGCGGACCCAAGCGGCGGGGGCGCCTTTGCCGGCGACCGGACGGCGCGAACCGCGGAGCGGATGCGGGATGGCCTCCTTGAGGAATCGGCCCGTCAAGGAGGCCATCCCGCATCCGCTCCGCGGTTCGCGCCGTCCGGTCGCCGGCAAAGGCGCCCCCGCCGCTTGGGTCCGCCTCAAGGACGCTTCGCTGCGCAACCTCAAGGGTTTCGACGCGCAGATCCCC
>JBJTAX010000077.1:0-7992 GCA_046091055.1 Verrucomicrobiota bacterium
CATGAAAGTGTAGGGGAAGTTGTTGCCGACGTTGTTGTGCTGGGGCGGGAAGTAGTAGGACTCTGGCTTGCCTTCCTGGCCCACGAGCTTCGCCTGCTTGGCGTCCTGGTGCATGTGGTGCGGGATGGGGCCCATGTTGTCAAAGAACTTGGAGTAGACGGGCCACTTCTTGTACTTCTTCCAGATCTTGGAGCCGATGAGCGCGGCGCCGCATTCCTTGACGGCCTGCTTCAGGGTGAAGCGGGTCTTGCCGATGACGACGTAGGACAGGCCTTCGTCCGGGGTACGGTTGTCGTTGGCGGCTTCCGTGGTGGAGGCGAACCAGCGCTCGTCGATGCCGCCGCGGCTCAGGCCGAAGGCGTAGAGGTCATCCGGGTGGAGCTTGAGACGCTTGCCCGGCTGGAGGAAGGAGCGCGGGACCCAGCAGGGGGCCAGGCGGAGGAGGCCGCCGGTCTTGGCGAGTTCCTTCTCCACGAGAGAGGCGACGCCGCTCTTCTTGGTGGAGAGATCTTGGACAATCTTAGGGGAGGACATGTGTGGGGGGAAAGGAGGGTCGGGGAGGTCGGATTTAGGCGACTCCGTGGACAGGGACAAGAATTGAGTAAGCCGACTTACGACTTCAAAAACTGCCAATTAATGGGACAGGTAACGGCTTGGCCGTTTTCGCCCGTGATCCGGACGGACCCGGGGCCGGCGGGGACGATGCTCTGGACTTGGCCGAAAGTGGCGGGCACCGCGGCAGCGGCTTGGATCAAGGGCAGGCGGACGCGCTCGTCCTTGCGGAACAGGCGGCTGGTCGGGATGCCCTTGGCGGCCAAGCGGTCTTCGCGGGCGACATCGACGCCGTCGCAGAAATGGGAGCACACTTCCTCGAGCCCCAGCCGACCAAGGTGGCGCTTCTCCCAGGGGTGGCCGGGGCGGCCGCCGTTGGAGAGCCAGAAGAGGGTCGAGGGGAAGTCGGCGACGTCCTTGAGCGAGAACCAGACGTAGCCCGGGAAGGTCACGGCCGTCCAGGCGAAGGGCTGGGCCTCGGTGGCGGGTTCGTTGACGAGCATGATCAGGTCGTCGCTGCCGGCGCGGGCGGGGTAATGCGTCAGGTCGGTGAGCGAGCCGTCCTTCATCGGCACGGACGTGAGCGAAGCGAATTCGGCCGAGGGCTTGAGCACGCCGGTCTCGCCGGCGGCGGGGTTCGAGAATTCGCCGGCGTAGACGGAGCCGAAACGGAAGGCGCTCGTCGCGATGCGGGCGGCGCCGGCAGGTACTCCCGACAGGTCGAGCACGGGGTGGTTGCCGTAGTTCCAGCGACCCTCCAGCCCCGTGATCAGGTGCTCGCAGTAGATCGCGTGGTGGCCGGGGATGAGCGTGAAGTTCTTCGCCACCGTGGCGCCGGTGTCGGTGCCGGTCTGCGTCAGCTTCAGCGAGGTCGCGGAGGACGAGGCCAGCTGCCAGGCGGCGTTGGCCGTGTCACCGTGGGGCGGGCCTTTCTGCTGGCCGCCGAACGGCAGGCAGAGGAAGTCGCCCCGCAGATAGGTGAGCAGGTTGGGCAGGCCCTGATCGATCTGCGTGGGCGTCCAAGGCGAGAGCGAGTAGGGGGAGGCCTTGAGGCCGGGAAGATGGAAGGTAACCGGGGCTAGGTGGCCGGCGGTCTGCGTGACGGCCAGTTCGACCTCGGCGGTCTTCAGGGTGTAGCTCGGGGCGCCGTGGATGGTTTCCATAGGGAGTGTCCTATTTCCAGCAGGCCGCCTCCGGCTGTCAACGTCTGGGGCATCTTAGCCTCTCCGCTTGCTAACCCGACCGCAGTTGGCTTGTTTTTGGTCATGCCTCATCCGCTGCCCGTCTTTTACACCAAGCCCGGTTGCCCTTGGTGCGTCGAGGCCCTCGAGTTCTTCGCCCAGCAAGGGGTCAAACTCGACGTCCGCGACGTCACCGCCGACATGCATCAGATGCGTCAGTTGGTCGCCCTGACCGGTCAGTCCAAGTGCCCCTCCTTCCGCTACGGGGACTTCATCGTGGCCGATTTCGGGGTCGATGAGTTCATCAACAAAGCCCGAAAGCACCCTGCAGTCTGCGCCGAGTTGGGTCTGAAGATTTCGTGACCAAGACCCGCTGGTTTTAGTTCTTGGAAGCTAAGGGATTCACCCTATGCTTCTGGTTCATGAGGTTGACCCCGACCTTGTTTTTGTTCTGGTGCGCAACCCTGCTCGCCGGAAGGCCTAACATCGTCCTGATCATGTGCGATGACATGGGCTGGGCCGACCTCGGCTGCTATGGTTCGAAGCAGAACCCTACGCCGAACATCGATCAGCTTTGCAAGGAGGGCGTACGCTTCACGAACTTCCTGGCCACGCAGGCGGTCTGCACTTCTTCGCGCGTAGCCCTCCTGACCGGATGCTATCCCAACCGCCTCGGGCTCGGCGGCACGGCTCTCGGCCCGAATTCCAAGACCGGCCTGAGCAACGACGAACAGACCTTGGGCACGCTCTTGCAGAAGGCAGGCTATCACACCGGGGTCGTCGGTAAATGGCACCTCGGCGACGCCCCGAAGTTCCTGCCGCCCTCCCATGGTTTCGACGAGTCGATGATCACCCCGTACTCGAACGACATGTGGCCTCGCGGCTATGGTCGAACCGACGAGAGCCGGCGGAAGATGTATCCGGAGCTGCCACGCATCGTGAACGGGCATCTCATGGGTCATACCCGCGACTGGGACGACATGGATGCGCTGACCTCCTCGCAAGGGCTGCGGGCCGTCCGTTTCATCAGGGATAACGCCGGCAAGGAGCAGCCGTTCTTCCTCTACCTGGCGACATCGATGCCACACACGCCGCTTGGCGCTTCGGCGGAATTCAAGGGCAAGCACGCCACGCCTTACGCCGACACCTTGGCGGATCTCGATCATGCCGTCGGCGCCGTCCTGCGCACCTTGCGCGAGAAGAAGGTCGAGCAGGAGACGATCGTCATGTTCACCAGCGACAACGGACCGTGGCTTAACTTCGGCCGTCATGCCGGTTCCGCCGGCCCTTTCCGTGAAGGCAAGGGTACGACTTTCGAGGGCGGCGTCCGCGTGCCTTTGATCGTCCGTTGGCCCGGTGTCGTGAAGGCCGGCATCGAGACGGACGCCTTGGCCGCCAATATCGACATCGTCCCGACCCTGCTGGCGGCGACCGAGGCGCCGGCGCCGAAGAACGAGATCGACGGCGTTTCTTTCCTGTCGGTCCTCAAGTCTGAGCAGCCTACCTCCCGTGATTCGTTCGCCTATTATTATGGCGACCGCCTCGAGGCCGTCCGCAAAGGCAAGTGGAAGCTCCACCTCCCGCATGCTTACCGCAGCTACGTCGACATGATCCCGGCGGAGCATGACGGCTATCCCGCCAAGACCCACCAGCGTCAGATCGCTCTTTCTCTTTACGACCTCGAGAAAGACCCCGGTGAAAAGGAAGACCTCGCCGCGGCCCGGCCGGAGGTCGTCAAGGAGCTGCAGGCCCTCGCCGATTCCGAACGCAAGCGCCTCGATGCGGGCAAGCGTCCGGTCGGTCGCCTCTGATCACTCTAATCCGAGCAGCCGCCAGAGGAAGACGCCGAAACCGATCAGTGCGACTGCCAGGCTCAGGCCACGGCGGATCTTCGGTTCGGGTAGGCGGACTTTCTGCACGGTCCATAGTGCGAGCGCGGCGATGCCGATCACCAGGGCTTGGGCGGCTTCGACGCCGAGGTTGAAGCCGACGAGGATCAGGACGATGTCGCTTGCTGACCAGTTCGCGAGGTTGTCGGCGACGGCGGCCGCGAAGCCTAGGCCGTGCACGAGACCATACACCGCCGGCAGGACCAGAGCGGATCGTTCCTGCAGTCGGCCGCGGAAAGCCAACCATGCGCCGACGCCGATGGTCAGGGCGATGAAGGGCTCGATCCACGGACCGGGTTGACCGAGCCAGCCCATGGCCACGGCGGTCAAGGTCACGCTATGGCCGAGCGTGAAGACGAGCGAACGGCGGAGCGCCTGCCCGAGGGACGTCGCCCCGAGGAACATCGCCAGCATGAACAGGCAGTGGTCCCAGCCGTCGGGCATGACGTGTGCGAACCCATCGACGAACAAGGTCCGCACAGTCTCACCTGCGGAAACGTCCGGCGTCTCGCTGAGCGCGAGTTCAGCGGGGCTACCGGTCGTCGCGGCCATGACGACCTGGTACTCCATGCCCTTGCGCAGATTGACGAAGACCGTGCCGAGCGAAGCAGGGAAACTCACCCGCAGCTTCGTCGCCTTGGCCGGAAGCTGCGCGGAGAGGCGGGCGTTCAGCATCACGGGGTAGCGGTCGGCTTCGCCTTGTCGGGCGGAGGTCGCGGCGATGGTCTCCGCCGTGGGAAAGGTCACGAGGAGGACCGGCGTGTCCCGGCCATCGACTTCCAGGCGGAGCCCGTCGAGCAGTCGCCGCTGTCCGGGTTCGATCGAGTCCGCCAGCCGGCCCGGGGTCTGCATGAGTTCATCCAGCGCCTTGATCGGCGCGTCCTTGGACGTCTGGCCGACGAGGAAAGAGGGCACGTCGAACTTGATCGTCAAGGTGAGCTGGTTGTTCTCATCGATCACGCCGAGGCAGTTGGCTTCCCTCCACTCGGGATGGGCGGAGAGCAGGCTGGGGCAGACCAGGGCGAGGCAGAGCAGGGCGAGACGCCGCATGACTAGGCCATAGGCGGCCGGGCGGAGGGCTTCCATCCCAAACCGCCGGAAGGCCTTACTCTGAGCTGGCCTCCGAATCGTTCCGGCTGCGCAGGGCGCGCGGATTCTTCAACGAGCCGGGCTCGAAGAAGACTTTCTCCATGAACAGTCCGCGGGCGGGGGCCGTGGGGACTTCGGAAGTGATGACGCGCTCCTTGCGGTAGGCGACCAGACGTTCCGGCGGCATCTTGCCTTCGCCCACGCGCAGGAGTCCGCCGACGAGCCGTCGGACCATCTTGTAGAGGAAGCCGCTGCCTTCGGCGATGATCGTGATCCGCTTGCCGCGACGGCGGACATCGAGGCGACGCAGTTCCTTGACGGGATTCTCCTTCTCCATGCCCTGTCCGTGATTCGCGCCGAAGGCGTAGAAGTCATGTTTTCCGAGGAGCAGCTTGGCGGCCTGCCGCATGAGCTTCACGTCAACGGTCTTGTTGCCCAAGCCGAGGCAATAGCGGGCTTCCCATGGCGGCGGATAGCCATCGCAGATCTCGTAGCGGTAGCGTTTGCCGTTGGCGTGCCAGCGGCAATGGAAGCCCGGCGCCACGCGTTGCAGTTGCGTGACCAGCAGGCCGTTCTGTTCGCACGAATTGATCGCGTGGACGAGGTAGCTGCAAGGGTGGGGCCAGAAGGCGTCGAAGTGGAAGCGCTGGCCGACGCTATGGACGCCGGAGTCGGTGCGTCCGCTGCCATGGATGTCGATCGGCGTCTTCAGGATGCGCGAGAGGCGTTCCTCAAGCTCGCCTTCGATGGACAGGCGGCCGTTCTGCACCTGCCAGCCGATATGGTCGGTCCCGTCGTAGGCGACGGTCGCCAGGAAGCGTTCGAGCTTCGGCATGAAGGGTTTCTTGGGCTTGGCGGGTGGCATGTCAGGCGCCGATGCCCCGGCTGTTGAGGAAATCTTGGAGCAGCACCGCGGCGGCGCGCGAGTCGCGTTCGCCGGTGCGGGCCTGCTGCTTGCGTTCGTGGGCGGAGCGCGCCTTGCGTCCGCCCAGCTCGTCGGCCGCCTGGCTGGTCAGCGCTTCGTCGACCTTCTCGATCGGCAGGGCGAACCGACGGGTGAGTTCTTCGGCGAAGGCGTCGACCTCGTCGCAGCGCTTGGTGCGCTGGCCTTCGACGGAAAGAGGGTAGCCCAGCACGAGGAGCGTGACCTTGAGCCGGGCGATCTCCTTGCCGATCTGGGCGAAGCGGGCCTCGGCGTCTTCGGCGACCGCGGCGGGCAGCGGGAAGGCGAAGCCGAGTTCGTCGGCATGGCTGAGCCCGACCCGTCGGGAGCCATAATCGATGCCGAGGAAGACCTGTGCCACGGGGTCAAGTTGGGTGACTCCGGCCGATTATTCAATCCGACACGCCGGCGGGGTGGGTTTGACAGTCCGCAAGGGCGGCTTTCCACTGAGGCATGTCCGCGGACCCGCGTCTCTCCGACCACGAAAGGGCCTTGTATGCCCGGCAGATCCGTCTGCCGGGAGTCGGGGAGGCGGGTCAGCTGCGCCTGCGCGATGCCAAGGTGCTCATCCTTGGCGCGGGCGGGCTGGGTTCCCCGGTCGGGCTCTACCTCGCCGCCGCCGGCGTCGGCCATCTCGGCATCGCCGATCCCGACAAGGTCGAGATCTCCAACCTCCATCGGCAGATCGTCCATGGCTTCGACACGCTGGGACTGCCGAAGACGGTTTCCGCCGCCGAAGCCCTCGGCGAGATCAATCCCGGCCTCAAGGTGGCGCTTCATCCCGAGGGTTTTACCGTCGAGAACGCCGCCGCCTTGGTCGCCCGCTACGATCTCGTGGTCGATGGCACCGATAACTTCGCGACCCGGTTCCTCGCCGCGGACTCTTGCGTCCTTGGTCGCCGTCCGCTCATTCACGGCAGCGTCCTGCGCGCGACCGGCCAGGTGGGGGTGTTCCTGCCCGGGGCCGGTTGCTACCGATGCCTTTATCCCGTCATTCCCGACGCCGCCTCGGTGCCGACCTGCGCCGACGCCGGCGTCTTCGGGGCGACCTGCGGGGTCATCGGTTCGTGGATGGCCTCTGAAGCCGTCGCCGTCGTCCTGGGTCGACGGCGACGGTCCCGTCTCTGCGTGGTCGACGTCGAGGGAGGCTCCTCCCGGCCGCTGGCGATCCTCCCCGACCCGGCCTGTCCTTGTTGCGGTGCGTCCGCGACGATCCGCACCATTGAAAAGAGCGCCTATGCCCCCGTAGCCTGCGCCGTCCCTTTTCCCGCCATGTCCGAAACTCCGCTCGAAATCTCCGTCGAAGAAGCCAGCCTCCTGCTGGCCGGTCCGAATCCGCCCGTGCTGCTCGACGTCCGTGAGCCCGACGAATACGCTGTCTGCCGCATCGAGGGCTCCCGGCTGATCCCCATGAATTCGGTCCCGACCCGCCTGGCCGAAGTCCCGACTGACGCCTGGGTCTTGGTCCAGTGCCATCATGGCGGCCGGAGCATGCGGGTCACCCAGTTCCTGCGGTCCAAGGGCTTCGCCCGCGTCACCAACCTGCAGGGAGGCATCGACGCCTGGTCCCTCAAGGTCGACCCTCAGGTGCTTCGGTACTGAGGAGACAAGGCTTGCCCAGTCCCGCCCGCCGTTCTTTTATTTCCCACACACTATGAAGCGTCTCACCTTACTTCTCGCCCTTTCCGCCCTCTTCGTGGGTTGCACTTCCCGCATCCCCGCCGGCTTCCAGCCGCTCTCCTCCGGCACCGGGTCAGGTTTCAACGGCGAAACCTTGGATTCCCGTCCGACGGGTTACGATGCCATGGCCAACGCCATCCGCAACGGTACGATCCCGCCCGAGGCCATCCTCGCCACGGTCTACTTCGAGTTCGATCGTTACAACGTCTCGGCGTCCGAACGCGGCAAGGTCGACGCCATCGCGGGACGCGCCAAGAACACCAAGCTCATCATCGCCGGTTACACCGACCACTTCGGCACCGAAGAATACAACCTAGGTCTTTCCGACCGCCGGGCTCAGTCCGTCCGCGATTATCTCGTCGGTCTCGGAGCGAACCAAGCCAACAGCGAGATCATGGCCCTTGGTTCCCAGCAGGCGGACAAGACCGCCGCCGGTCGCCAGTCGGGCGCCAAGGATCGCAAGGCGATCATCGTCGACGTCAATTACGCCGGTCCCGTCACCTCGGGCGCCAGCCGTCCCGCCGCCGCGCCGGCTCCTGCGGCCAACGGCGCCGCGCCTGCTCCCGTCCGCGCCCTCTGAGTCTGGCCGAAGCCCTCATGAGAAAGGCCCGCCGATCGGCGGGCCGTTCTCAGGAGGGCAGATGTCGACGGCTTAAGG
>JBJTAX010000078.1:0-2898 GCA_046091055.1 Verrucomicrobiota bacterium
CGGCGTCGCCTTCCTCGCCGCCCAAGGCCCCGCCCTGAAGCCGGCCGACGTCGCCCCGCCCGCCCAGAACAAAGTCACGATCGCCGTCCGCGGAGACAAGCGCGTGATCGAGTCCAACGGCATCCCCGACCACGCCGTGGCGCAGTTCCCCAACCGCGGCAACCCGAACACGATCTCGGAGCAGAAATATCGCCTCCAAGTCCCGGCCGACCCGCAGCCCGCGCCGGGCGGCGCGACCGGCCGGATGATGACCGCCTGGGGCGTCGCGCTGAACGGCGTGGTCTTCGATCCCGGCACCGCCGAGATCTTCAACGACGGCGAGCGCAGCAACCCCTGGCGCTACGAAGCCTTGCGGAGCAACACCGAGATGGGCACGACGCCGCGCATCCCCACCGGCCTCGGCCTCGACGCCAACCACGGCCACGTCCAGCCCAACGGGGCCTACCATTATCACGGCATCCCCACCCTCCTCTTCGAGCGACTCTCCGGGGGTGAGAAAAAGATGACGCATGTCGGCTGGGCGGCGGACGGCTATCCGGTCTACGCCCTCTACGCCTACGCGCAGCCCGCGGACCCGCGGAGCGAACTCCGGAAGATGCGGAGCAGCTACCGCCTCAAGACGGCCGACCGCGGCGGCGACGGCCGGACGAGCCCGACCGGCAAGCCCGACGGGTCGTTCGGCCTCGACTTCGAATACATCGCCGGCTCGGGCGACCTCGACGAGTTCGGCGGCCGCACCGGCGTGACGCCGGAATTCCCGAAAGGCACCTACTACTACGTGATGACCGAGGAGTATCCCTTCATCCCGCGCAAGTTCAAGGGCACGCCCGACCCTTCCTTCAGCAAGCAGGCCATGGACCCCCACGCCAACCTCGGCGGCCAAGGGGGCCCCGGCGCCAAGGGCAAAGGCAAGGGCAAGAAGGGCCCGCCGCCCGAAGGCGCGCGCTGAGGTAGGGACGTGATCGCCATCCCGTCCGTTCGCGGACGGACATGCGATGGCGATGGTCTTAACCAAGGGCCGAGACCCCCGCCTGCGGACTCGAACGGCGGCGATGGCAATCACCGCCCGACCTGACCGCTCAGGCCCCCTGCTTGGGGTCGAACTTCTTCTTCGGTTCCTCGGCCGCAGGCTTGGGCGGCAGCTTTCCGCCTGACCCTTCCGGCAGACCGAATCCCCGGCCTTCGAAGAGCTGTAGGCGGCGGCGGATCTCCGGGGGAAGGTTCTCGACGGCCCGCTTTTCCGTGATGTCGCCCTCGAACAGCGTCTGGCCGGCCTTGTCCTTGATCACCGCCCGGCGCTTGCCGTCTTCCTGCCGGATGGTCACCGAGCCTTCCGCATCGGAAGCGACGGTGGTCGACGAGCTCTTCGTCCCGCCGCTCAGGCTGAACGAGAAAGAGCTCGAGCTGGACGGGCTCGCGTCCGCGCGGCCACGCAGCTCGTCGATCGACGGGATCATCGAACGGACGCCAGGTCCGGGCAGGACGCCGGCCTGCAGGTCCTGCAACTGCTTGAGCAGTTCCGGCGGGATCACGCCGCCCGGACCGTCGCTGGTGACGCCCGGCGGGAGGCCGCGGGCCGCGGCACGGGCTCCGTCCTTGGCTTCGGCTCGAGGCTCGCGTTCGACGCGGGCGCCCAGCGTGAGCTCGACGACCAAGGGCTCGGCGCCGCGCTGGAGCGTGAGCTTCACTTTGTCGCCTGGCTGACGCGTGCGCACGAGCGCGCGGAACTGCTCGGCGTTGAAAAGCATCTGGTCATCGAGGCGCGTGAGGACGTCGCCTTCCTCGATCTTGCCGACGGAGGGGCCTTTGGGGTCGATGAAGCCGACGACGAGGCCGACGCCGGCGGGGACGCCCGCGGCGACCTCGTCGCGCGGGCCGACGTTGAGTCCGGCGTAGGCGACGCCGGCGGCGGCCTTGTCGGCCTTGACGGCCGGCGGGGCCGACTCCTTCTCCTGGGCTTCGGCGGGACCGACCAGGCCGGCGAGCAGGAGCATGTGGAGGGGGATCTGGCGGAGCGAGTTCATGGGTTTGCTTTGAAGATAGGCGTCGCGGAGCGGCGGATTTGTTCAGTGGGTCTCCAACGGCAGCAACGCCAGCTGGTCGGAGGGGCGGTGATCGATGAGCTGCGTCCGGGTGCGCGCGTCCTCCCAGCGGGTGGTGTCCTCCCAGCGCACCCGCACGGGCCGGGCATACGAGCCGTCGGCGAGTTCGACGGGGCGGAAGAGCTGGATCTCCGGCCGGGTGCGCTCGGCGCGCACGAGCTGGTAGGCGGGAGCCTCCGGCTCGCCGACGTCGGCGAGGAAGACGAAAGCGGCGGCGAGCGCGGCGGCGGCCGCGGCGAACCCGGCGGACCACGCGACGATCACGCCGCGGCGAGCGCGGGGCGGGTCGAGGTCACGCGCGAGGGCCGAGGCGACGGCGGGTCCGGGCGGGCGCGGACGCAGGGCGCGGAGGGCCTGTTCGAGGTCGTGGTCGGGATCAGTCATGGGTGCGGGCGGTGATGTTTCGGCGCAGGGCCTCCATGGCATAGCGCCACCGCGAAGCCGCGGTGTTCGGAGAAATCGAAAGTTGTTCGCCGATCTCGTCGAAGGTCAGGTCGCCCCAGACCTTCAGGACGACGACCTCACGCTGCTCGGCGGGCAGGAGCTTCAGGGAATCGGCGAGCGCCGCGAGGCGCGGATCGGCCTCCGGCTCGAACCACGTCACGGTCTCCAGGTCGTCGCCGACGATCTTCTCGCGGGCCGCGCGGCGGTCGGAACGCCGCAGCAGGTCGAGCGCGGCGCGGCGGATCGAGGTCACGACCAGGGCGTTCGGATTGCCGGGCAGGTGACGTTGGTGTTTCCAGAAACGGACAAAAGCCTCCTGCAGGACGTCGTCCGCGTCGGCCTCGCTCCGGGT
>JBJTAX010000079.1:0-5644 GCA_046091055.1 Verrucomicrobiota bacterium
GTTCAACCCCGTGCTCGGCGGCCCGCCTGTGCGGCCCTACCAGCCCGACGGCGTCTGGGAAGAGCTCTTCATGGGCCGCTTCAAATATGAGGCCAGCGAAGGCCCGGCCCAGTATCGCCGGACCCTGTATGCCTTCTGGCGTCGCTCCATCGCGCCCACGTTCCTCTTCGACTCCGCGCAGCGACGTTCGTGCGAGGTCCGGACCGGCCGCACCAACACCCCGCTGCAGGCGCTCACCCTGCAGAACGACACGACCTACCTCGAAGCCTCGCAGGCCCTCGCGGCGCAGCTGCTCCGCGAACAAGGGGACGCCACCCGGCTCCAGTCGCTCTGCCGACGCGTGCTCTCCCGCGAAGCCGGCGACCAGGAAGCCGCTCTCCTCGGCCGCACGCTCATGAAGGCGAGGGAGCATTATCGCGCCCAGCCGACCGAAGCCGCCCGCTTCCTCAAGGTCGGCCAGCGCACCCACGCCGCCGGCACCGACCTCGCCGAACTCGCCGCCTGGACCGTGGTCGCGAGCCTCACCCTCAACCTAGATGAGGCGATCACGCAGGAGTGAAAGATACTTCAGGGCTAGGGCCAGTGATAGGGCTGGGGCCAGAAGTTCCAATAGAGTCCATTTCTAAAAACCTTGTCTCACTTCAACTAGCCCTAGCCCCAGCCCTAGCTCTTGCCCTAACCCTATAATGAGCCCTCTCTCCCGTCGTTCCTTCCTCGCCAGCGGCATCGCCGCGTTGGCTGCACCGCGCGTGCTCGCCCAAGCCGGGGCGACGCCGCCGCACCACGGCGCGATTGTCGGGCACGGCGAGTTCCGCTACCGGGTGGACAAGCTCTGGTGTCAGGCCGACAAGGCCAAGCACCCCGTCAAGGATTGCCATGAGATGGTCCAGGCCGGCGACGGCCGCCTCTACCTCATCACCAACCACAGGCAGAACAACGTCCTCGTCTTCGATTTGGACGGAAAAGTCGTCGACGCCTGGAGCATCGGTATGGGCGCCGGCCACGGACTCAGCCTCGAGCGGGGGGCGGACGGCAAGGAGCACCTCTGGCTCGTGGACAACGGGGGGCGGGTCGTGAAGACCACGCTCAAGGGCGAGATCGTCCTCGAACTCCCGCACGCGCAGAAGTGCGGCGCCTACTCGGACAAGGAACCCTACGCCCCGACCGAAGCCGTGGCGGCGCCCAACGGGGACGTCTACGTCGCGGACGGCTACGGCTCGCAGTTCATCCTGCGCTTCGACCGGAACGGCAAATACCTGAGCAAGTTCGGCGGCAAGAGCACCCAGCCGACCAACCCCGGCAAGTTCATGCAGGCCCACGGCGTGGCCATCGACGCGCGCGGCGGCGAGCCCCTGCTCGTCTGCACCGAGCGCGTGCGCAATGAATTCAACTGGTTCACCCTGGACGGCAAGCACGTGAAAGGCGTCTACCTGCATGGCGCCTACGTGAGCCGACCCGTCATCGCGGGCCGGCACCTCTACTCCGGCGTCTGCTTCGGCGCCAAGCCTGACGATACCCGCATGTGGCAGGGCCGCGGCTTCGTCACCATCCTCGACGAAACCGGACGGGTCGTATCGAATCCCGGCGGCAAGGAGCCGACCTACGTCGACGGCCGCCTCCAGCTCATGCTCCAGGATCAACCCGTCTTCAACAACTGCCATGACGTGTGCGTCGACTCGCGCGGCGACCTCTACGTCTGCCAGTGGGCCAGCGGCAACGTCCATCCGTACAAACTCCACCGACTCGCATGAGCCCTGACCCCCTCGAACCTTCGCGTCGCTACTTCCTCGGCCAGTGCACCGGGCTCTCGCTCGGCGCCATGGCGCTCTCGACGCTCGTCGGCCGGGCCCTCGCCGCGGACGGGGCCGGCAAGCCCGGCCTGCCTCACCTCCCGCACTTCGCCGCCAAGGCCAAGCGCGTCATCTTCCTGACCCAGTCCGGCGGCCCTTCGCAGATCGAACTCTTCGACGAGAAGCCGGGCCTCGCGGCGCTCGCCGGCACCGAGCTGCCGGAATCCGTGCGACGCGGCCAGCGCCTGACCACCATGACCTCGGGTCAGAAGCAGCTGATCAAGCCCGCGGCCACGAAGTTCCAGCGTTGCGGACAGAGCGGCCAGAACATCGGCGAATGGCTGCCCCACCTGCGGACCGTGGCGGACGACCTGTGCGTCATCCGGTCGATGCACACCGACCAGATCAACCATGCGCCGGCCATGACGCAGTTCCTGACCGGCAACCAGATCCCCGGCCGGCCGAGCCTCGGCGCGTGGGCCAGCTACGGCCTCGGGAGCGAGAACCGCAACCTCCCGGACTACCTCGTCCTGCTCTCCAAGATGCAGCGCCCGAGCGACCAGCCCTTGTATGATCATTACTGGGGCAGCGGCTTCCTGCCTTCGCGCTACCAAGGCGTGAAACTGCGCAGCGCCAAGGACCCCGTCCTGTACCTGCGCGACCCCGACGGCCTGCCACGCGAGCTGCGACGCGAGATGCTGGACACCCTCGGCTCCCTCAATCAGCAGGCCCTCGCGCGCTCCGGCGACCTTGAGATCTCCACGCGCATCCGGCAATACGAGATGGCCTACCGCATGCAGGCCAGCGTGCCGGAACTCACCGACCTCAGCGACGAGAAGGACGAAGTCTTCGAGCTGTACGGGCCGGATTCACGGCGCCCCGGCAGCTACGCCGCCAATTGCATCCTCGCCCGCCGGCTCATCGAGCGAGGCGTCCGGTTCGTCCAGCTCTTCCACCCGGACTGGGATCACCATAGCCGGCTCACCTCCTGGTGCACCGCGCGTTGCCGGGACACCGACCAACCCAGCGCGGCGTTGGTCAAGGACCTCAAACGTCGCGGGTTGCTCGAGGACACCCTCGTCATCTGGGGCGGCGAGTTCGGCCGCGGTGTCGCCGGCCAGGGCAAGTGGGACAGTCCCGAAGCCGGTCGCGACCACCACCCGCGCTGCTTCACCCTATGGATGGCCGGCGGCGGCGTGAAGGCCGGGACCAGCTACGGCGAGACCGACGACTTCAGCTACAACGTGGCCAAGGATCCCGTGCACGTGCATGACCTGCACGCCACCATCCTGCACCTCATGGGCATCCATCACGAACGCTTCACCTACCGGCACCAGGGACTCGACTTCCGACTGACCGGGGTCGAGCCGGCGAAGGTGGTGAAGGGACTTTTGAGCTAGGGCTAGGGCCAGGGCTGGGGCTAGTCAGACACGGCAGATGAGGTTCTCGGATGGAGGGACAATCGATTCAGTCATCGATTCAGCCCTCTGTCATCGACGCAGTCATCTCTCCGCTCGGGTGGCAGGAGGCAGCCCCAGGTGTCGGGCGGCGGGTTGGGTCTCGGACATCCATTCAGCCCTCCATACAGCCCTCAACGCAGTCCTCCATTCTGCCCTCCGTTTTCCAGGGTCCTAACCGCCAACCGCTAAAGCCGATTTTGCCTCCATTTCCCTCCATTTGAACAACCGCCGTTGACGGGTGTCAGATTGCCTACGAAATAAGACACTCCCATGAGACACCCCCTCTATGCCCTGCTGGCGTTCCTGCTGGCGGCCCTCTCCCCGCTTTCCGCCCAGGACGGCTTCAAGCCTATCTTCGACGGCAAGTCCCTCGCCGGCTGGGACGGCAACCCTGAGCTGTGGTCCGTCGAGGACGGCTGCCTCACCGGTAAGACCAAGGGACCCGACCATCTGGCCTACAACCAGTTCCTCATCTGGCGCGGCGGCGTCGTGAAGAACTTCGAGTTGCGTGCCAGGATCAAATGCTCCGCCAGCAATTCCGGCATCCAGTACCGCAGCAAAGACCTGCCCGAGAACGGCAAGTGGTCCATCGGCGGCTACCAGTGCGACGTCCACCCTTCGGCCCCGAACAACGCCATGGTCTACGAAGAACGCGGGCGCGGCATCCTCGTGCAGAACGGACAGAGCGTGATCATCGACGATAAGGGCGGCAAGTGGCTCGCCGCCGAGCATGAACCCGTCAAGGCCGACATCGCCGAGTGGCACGAATACACCGTCATCGCGAACGGCAACCACCTTACGCACAAGGTCGACGGCAAGGTCACCATCGACCTCGTCGACCACCAGGCCGCGAACCGCGCCCTCGAAGGCCTGCTCGCCTTCCAAGTGCACAAAGGCCCGGCCATGATCGTCCAGATCAAGGACGTCATGCTCAAGGAGCTCGCTGAATCGCCGCTCATCACCCTGGACAAGAGCCCCATCCCCAGCGACGCCCAGCGCATCGTCGCCCCGGCACCGGGCAAGAAGGCGCCGGCCAAGAACGCGCCGAAGGCCGCGCCGAAGCCGAAGGCCAAGGCCCCTGCCAAGAAGGCTCCGCCGGCCGCCGACGCCGGCAAGGAGATCGGCGAGAACAAGGCCACGCCTGTCAGCCGCATCAAGGCTCCCGCCGGCTTCAAGGTCGAACTCCTCTACTCCGTCCCCGGCGCCGAAAAAGGCTCCTGGGTCGCCCTCTGCGTCGACGACACAGGCCGCATCTACGCCAGCGACCAATATGGCGACCTCTACCGTTTCCCCGCCCCCGCCGCCGGCCAGGTCCTCAAGGCGGCCGACATCCGGAAGATGCCGGTGAACATCCGCGCCATCAACGGCATGACCTGGGCCTTCGGCGCCCTCTACTCCGGCGTGAACGACTACGAGAAGAAGATCCCCAGCGGCTTCTACCGCCTCATCGACAGCGATGGCGACGACCAGCTCGACAAGGTCGAACTCCTCCGCGCGATCGAATCCGGCGGCGACCACGGCGTCCACAAGGTTGTCGTGACCCCCGATCAGCAGGGCTTCTACCTCATCTGCGGCAACAATGCCGTCAAGACCGAGACCCCGGCCACCTCGCCCGTGGCGCCGCTCTGGGGTGACGACCACCTCCTCCCGCGCATGCCGGACGGCCGCGGCCATAACCGCCACGTGCTCGCCCCGGGCGGCATCGTCTACCACATCAGCAAGGACGGGAAGACCTTCGAGACCTTCGCCAGCGGCTTCCGCAACATCTATGGCGGCGCGATCAACCGCGAGGGCGAGCTGTTCACTTATGACGCCGACATGGAGTACGACTTCAACACGCCCTGGTACCGCCCGACGCGCGTGAACCACGTCGTCAGCGGCGGCGAATACGGCTGGCGCAACGGCGCCGGCAAGTATCCGGAATTCTACCCCGACAACCTGCCGGCCAACGTGAACATCGGCCCCGGCTCGCCGAACGGCATCGCCTTCGGCTACGGTGCCAAGTTCCCGGCCAAGTATCAGGAAGCCCTCTACATCATGGACTGGAGCTGGGGCAAGATCTACGCCATCCAGCTCAAGCCGCAGGGCGCAAGCTATGTCGGCGTGAAGGAAGACTTCATCCAGGGCGCGCCCCTGCCCGTGACCGACCTCGCCATCCACCCGCAGGACGGCGCGATGTATTTCGCCATCGGCGGCCGCAAGGTCCAGTCCGGCCTCTACCGCGTCACCTACGTCGGCAAGGAATCCACCGACCCCGTCCCGGACTCCGTCGCCAAGGCCGCGCCCGACGTCGCCGCCCGCAAGGCGCTCGAACAGGTCCACGGCAAGCAGGACCCCCAGGCCGCCGACGTCGCCTGGCCGCACCTCGCGTCGTCCGACCGCTGGCTGCGCTTC
>JBJTAX010000080.1:0-4139 GCA_046091055.1 Verrucomicrobiota bacterium
CCGTCGAACTAGGACCGCGTTCCTACCCCGTCCGCATCGGGGCCGGGATGCGTCGCGAGGCCTTGGCCGTGGCCGAACGTCGTCTGGCCGCCGGCCGGAAGTGCGTGGCGATCACCTCGCCCGGCGTCGCCGCCGCGCAACCGGGCTTCGCCGCCGAGCTCGCGCGCCTGATGCCGGTGCTCGCCACGGCCGCGGACGGCGAGACGGCCAAGTCCGCCGCCGAACTGGCCCGCCTCTGGGATGTCCCCGCCGCCAACGGCGTGGCCCGCGACGGCGCGGTCGTCGCCCTCGGCGGCGGCGTGGTGGGCGACCTCGCCGGCTTCGCGGCCGCCTCCTACCAGCGCGGCGGCGACGCCGGGCGAGGTGATCGCCACGCACTTCCGGCCGGCGGCCAGACGACGTTCGGCCACGGCCAAGGCCTCGCGACGCATCCCGGCCCCGATGCGGACGGGGTAGGAACGCGGTCCTAGTTCGACGGTGACGGTCTCGGCCGGCATGGTCTCACGCTGGAGCGGGGTGCCCTCGCTGGCAAGACAACCTCACGCCGCGAGGCCGACGACCGAGCGCGCATAGGCCCGCGCGTCGAAGGGCTGGAGGTCGGCCGGCTGCTCGCCGACGCCGATGAAGCGGACCGGCACGCCGAGCTCGCGGACGACCGCGACGAGCGCGCCGCCGCGGGCGGTGCCGTCGAGCTTGGTCACGATCAGCCCGGTGAGGCCGACCGCCTCGTGGAAGATGCGGGCCTGTTCGACCGAGTTGGCGCCGAGCGAGCCGTCGAGGACGAGCCACTTCTCGTGCGGCGCGCCGGCGTGGGCCTTGGCCGTCACGCGCACGACCTTGCGGAGTTCTTCCAGCAGGTGGGCCTTGGTGTGCAGCCGGCCGGCGGTGTCGAGGAGGCCGGCGTCCGCGCCGCGCGCGACGGCCGCCTTGACCGCGTCGAACGCCACGGCCGCGGGGTCCGCGCCGGGGGCGCCGCCGACGACCTCGACGCCGAGCCGCCCGGCCCAGGCGGAAAGCTGTTCGCCGGCCGCGGCGCGGAAGGTGTCGCAGGCGCCGAGCAGGCAGGTCTTGCCTTCTTCGCGCCAGCGCCAGGCAAGCTTCGCCGCGGTGGTCGTCTTGCCGGCGCCGTTGACGCCGAGGAGCATGATCACGTGCGGTTTCGCAAGGCCGGGCGCGGCGGCGGTCTCGCCGCCCAGCGCGCGCATGATGCTGGCGGCCGCGGCTTCCGCCGGGGTCTGCTGGCGCAAGGCGGCGTCCGTCTTCCAGGCGGCGCGGGCGGCGGCGACGACTTCCTCGGCGGTCGCCGGGCCGAAGTCGGCGGCGATCTGGCGTTCGCGCAGCTCGGCGGCGGCGGCGGCGTCCATCGGCCGGGCCAGCAGGCTGGCGAAGGCGTCGGCGGTCCGGCTCAGGCCGGCTTTCAGGCGCTCGAAGAAGCCGGCCATGGCTCAGCCCTCGGCGTTGCGCGGGTCGCGCCCGAGCTCTTCCTTGTAGCTGTCGAGGATGCCGTTCACGAAGCGCTTGGACTCCTCGGTCGAGAATTCCTTGGCGAGGTCGACGGCCTCGTTGATGCTCACGACCGGCGGGATGTCGGTGCGGCGCATGAGCTCGAAGACGGCGACGCGCAGGATGGCGAGGTCGACGCGGGCGATGCGGCCGAAGGACCAGTTCTTGGCGTATTTGCCGATGACCTCGTCGATGAGGGCGAGGTCGCGGATGACGCCCTGGATCAGCTCCACGGCGAAGGCGTAGTATTCGCGGGGCTGCGGGCGCGCCGAGAAGAAGTCGAAGAGGGCCGTGACCATGTCGGCGTGGCGCTGGACTTCCCACGAGCAGAGGAACTGCATCGCGACGACGCGGCTGTCGTGTCGACGGTTGCGCTTGGCGGGCGGCGCCGCCGGATCCGGGCCGACGGGCTCTTCCGGGGCGACGATGGCGATCTCGACGCCGGCAGGGACGTTATGGCGGCGGAAGGCGTCGACCGTCCTCTGGTTGGAGCCGATGATCTCGATCAGACGGCGGTGGCTGCGGATCTCGTCGCGCAGGGCCGTGCGCGGTTCCTCGACCTGCGAGGGCAGGGGGAAGGGGCCGGCGATGCGGGCGCCGGTGCCGGCGACGCTGGCGATGATGTCGGCCGCGGTCTGGTCCGCCATGCGGTAGTCGACGCCCTTGATCCGGATACGGATCTTGGCGCGCGCGGAGGCGGAGACGGGCGAGTCGTGGTCCATCTTTCAGTTCTGGGCGAAAGGTTCCTGGCCGCCGCGCTTGCGTTCCTCGTCCTCCACCTGGTCGAGTCGCTCGCCGAGCCCGATGCGGTGGCGGGCCATGGTCAGCGCGGCATGCGCGAATTCCGTGCCGCGGTCCAGCGACCCTTGGCAGCGGGCGACGGCCTGTTCGCGGTTGTTCGTGACGACGATGCCGTTGATCATGGGCACTTCGGAGCGGATGGCGGCGTCCTGCAGGGCGGCCGCGGTGGAATGGGCGATGATCTCATGGTGCGGGGTGTCGCCGGCGATGACGACGCCCAGCGCGATGACGCAGTCGTAGTCGCCCGTCATCGCCGACATGTAGGCGGCGTAGGGGATCTCCCCTGACCCGGGGACGGCGACTTCCACGATCGAGGCGGCGGGCACGCCCGCGGCGCGCAGGCCTTTGACCGCGTTCTTCTTCAGGGCCTGGACCAGCTCGCCGTTGTAGCCCGCGGTCACGAGGGCGAAGCGGAGTTCGGCGCCGTCGACGGCGTCAGGGGTGGGCTTGTCTTGGCTCATGGCGGAAGAACGGACGTCCGATGGAGTCGCTTCGGACCAAGCGTGCAAGCGGAAACGAGCGGCCCGCGGCTCAGAAGGGGACCTGTTCCACGATCTCCAGTCCGTAGCCGCCGAGTCCCACCACCTTGCGCGGGTTGTTCGTGATGAGGCGGATGCGGCGGAGCCCGAGGTGCGAGAGGATCTGGGCGCCGACGCCGTAATCGCGCGCGTCCATCTGGCCGAGGCGCACGCCGTCCTGGTCGGCCAGCAGGCCGCCGAAGGGCTGGGCGACGTGGACGATGACGCCGCGGCCGGCCTTGGCGACGGCTTCGAAGCTGGCGGCGAGCGACGCCCCCGCCCCGAAGGCGCTGCCGCGGAAGAGGTCGCCGAGCATGTTCTCGCGCTGGACGCGCACGAGCGTGGGCGACCCGTCGGGCTGGCCGAGCGTGAAGACGAGGTGCTGGCGGCCGTCGGGCAGCGAGCGGTAGACGCGCAGGGTGAACTCGCCCCAGGTGGACGCGAAGGGGCTTTCGGCGACAAGCTCGACGAGCCGTTCGCGGCGGTGACGGAACTCGATGAGCTGCGCGATCGAGATCATGTGCAGGCCGAACCGTTGCTTCAGTTCGACGAGTTCGGGCAGGCGGGCCATCGAGCCGTCCTCGTTGAGGATCTCGCAGATGACGCCGCTCGGATGCAGGCCGGCGAGGGAGGCGAGGTCGACCGCGGCTTCGGTGTGGCCGGCGCGCTGGAGCACGCCGCCCGGACGGGCGAGGAGCGGGAAGATGTGGCCGGGCTGCACGAGCGACTCCGGTTTGGCCTGCGCGTCGGCGAGGATCGCGATGGTCTTCGCGCGGTCGTAAGCGGAGATGCCGGTGGAGATCCCTTCGGCGGCGTCGACCGAGACGGCGAAGGCGGTCCGCTGCGATTCGCGGTTCTCGGGCACCATCTGGGAGATGCCGAGGCGGCGGAGCTGGTGTTCGACGGTCGGGACACAGATGAGCCCGCGCGCATGGCGGATCATCATGTTGACCGTCTCGGGCGTCGCCTTCGCGGCCGCCATCACGAGGTCGCCTTCGTTCTCTCGGTTCTCGTCGTCGGTCACGATGACGAGCTTCCCGGCGGCGATGTCCGCCAGGGCTTCCTCGATGGTGTCGAAGGGCTCGTCCATGGAAGTGGGAGGTTCGAACTTGGTCGTAACCTCCCACGGCGCAAGCGGGGAGATGGCCCTCCGCCCGCAAAATCAGGACCCCGCCTGCTTATTTGGCGGCCTTGGCCTTGCCTTTGCCTTTCGCCGCGGCCTTGCCCTTGGCGGCCGGCGCGGCCGGCTTCGGCGCGGCGGCCATGGCCTCGGCGACCTTGACGCTGGTCTCCTTCCAGGTGGCTTTGGGTTCGGTC
>JBJTAX010000081.1:0-5965 GCA_046091055.1 Verrucomicrobiota bacterium
GCGAAGCCATGGCCAAGGCCAACGGCGACCCCGCCGTGCGCGCCGCCCGCGAAGCCGCCGCCGCGGCCCAGCGGAAAGCGATCGAGATCGCCGAGGACGTCGCCCGCCAGGCCGACCCTTCGCTCGCCCCGCTCTTCGAGAAGATGCGCAAGGCCGGCGAACCGCGCCGCCCCCAAGGCGACAATCGTCGCGACCGCAAGCAGCCCGAATAAGCACGGAATCATCCGTAACGGAGGCCGACCCTAGGGTCGGCCTTTTTATTTCCATTATCCGACGCGGGGTTCATATTGCCCCCATGCGCCTCCCCACGCTTGTCCTCGCGGCCCTCAGCACCCTGTCGCTGGCTCAGGCTGAAGATTCCCGCCTCGGTCCGCCGAAGGACCTCAACGGCTATTTCCCCTTCGCCGCCCCGGAGTCCGTGCAGGCATGGCAACCGCGGCGCGAATTCGTCCGCCGTCCGCTGCTCGTCGCGCAGGGCCTCTGGCCGATGCCGACCAAGACGCCGCTCAACGCGGTGATCCATGGGAAGATCGACCAAGGCGAATACACGATCGAGAAGGTCTATTTCGAAAGCGCCCCGGGCCTCTTCGTGACGGGCAACCTCTATCGCCCGAAGCACGCCACCGGCAAGGCTCCGGCGGTCATCTTCCCGCATGGCCACTGGAAAGACGCCCGCTTCCTGATCCAGCCGGACAAATACGTGCGTCAGGAAATCGCGTCCGGCCAGGAACGTTTCGTCGAAGGCGGCAGGTCGCGCTTCCAGTCGATGTGCGTGCAGCTGGCCCGCATGGGCTGCGTGGTCTGGCAGCTCGACGCGCTGAGCGACTCCGATTCGATCCAATTCTCGCCCGAGGTCATCCATAAGTTCGCCAAGCAACGTCCGGAGATGAACCGCACCGAGGACTGGGGCCTCTACAGCCCGCAGGCGGAGGCGAACCTCCAGAGCGTGATGGGCCTGCAGACGCTCAACCTCGTCCGCAGCGTCGACTTCGTGCTCGGCCTGCCCGACGTCGACCCGACCCGTCTCGCCGTGACCGGCTCCAGCGGCGGCGGCACGCAGACGATGCTCCTCGCCGCGGCCGATCCGCGGGTGGCCCTTTCCTACCCCGTCGTGATGGTCAGCACCGCGATGCAGGGCGGCTGCACCTGCGAGAACGCCAGCCTGCTCCGCGTGAACTCCGGCAACGTCGAGATCGCCGCGCTCTTCGCCCCGAAACCCCAGGGCATGAACACCGCCAACGACTGGACGAAGGAGCTCGCGACCAAGGGCTTCCCGGATCTCCAGAAACTTTACGGTCTCTTCGGCAAGAAGGATCACGTGACGCTCCAGCGGGGCGAACACTTCCCCCACAACTACAACGCGGTGACGCGCTCGGGCTTCTACGCCCTGCTGAACAAACACTTCAAGCTGGGCTTCGAGGCTCCGATCGTCGAACGCGACTACACGCCCCTGCCGAAGGAGAAGCTGACGGTCTGGGACGGCGCCCACCCGGCGCCGAAGGCCGCCGACCCGGATTTCGAACGCGGGCTGCTGAAGTGGCTGAAGGCCGACGCCCAGCGTCAGCTGGAAGCGCTCGCCCAAACCGAAGAGGGGCGGGAGAAGGTCCTGCGTCCGGCGATCGAGACGCTCATCGGCCGGCCTTACGCCCAGGCCGGCGAAGTGACCTTGCCCGACGCGGTGACGCAATGGAGAGATTCTCATTTCCGCACACAAGGCACGCTCTTCAACAGGACCTACGGGGAGGAAATCGCGTTCGATTGGCTGCAGCCGATCAAGCCGACGGGCGACGTGGTGAACTGGCTGTACGACACCGGCAAGGGAGCCGCCCGTCTGGCCGACGGATCCAGCGGTGCGGACCTCCAGGAACTCATCGACCGCGGGGTGGGCGTGCTCACGGCCGACCTGTTCTTGCAAGCCGACAAGGGCCTGCAGCAGACCCGGTTGGTGACCGGCCCCCGGGAGGTCCCGGCCTACACCTTCGGGTATAACCATGCGCTCTTCGCCCAGCGCGTGCATGACGTGCTCAGCATCGCCCGCTACCTGCGCGTCAAACGCGACACCCAGCCGAAGGTCGAGCACGTCTCGCTCGCCGCCTTCGGCCGGATGGGCCCGATTGCCGCCGCCGCCCGCGCCGTCGCCGGCGAGGCGTTCACCCAGGCGGCCGTCGACACGGGCGGGTTCCGCTTCGGTCAGCTGCTCGATTACCGCGATCCGATGTTCCTTCCCGGAGGCGCCAGATACCTCGACGTGGCTGGGCTGCTCTGCGTCGGCTCGACTCGGCCCCTCTGGGTCGCCGGCGAGAAAGACCAGACCCTGTTCCGCTCCGCCACCCTGCACCTCGACGGCCCCGACGCCAAGGCAGCCGCGGCCACCTGGCTCCTGAAATGATCAGTCGCCGCACCCTCCTCGCCGGCCTGACGCTGGCCCCCTTCGCCGGCCTGCCGGCCGCCGAAAGCAAAACCCGCATCCGGGTCGCCCAGATCGGCACCTCGCACGCCCATGCAGCAGGAAAGATGGACGCCCTCCGCTCGCTCTCCGACCTCTACGAGGTCGTCGGCTTCGCCGAACCGATCGCCTCCCGCCAATCCACGGCCCAGAAGGCGAAATCCTTCGCCGGCCTGAAATTGCTGACGGAAGACGAGATCCTGGCGGACAAATCCATCCAAGCGGTCGTCATCGAGACCACGCTCGAAGATTCGGCCCGGGCCGCCTTGGCCGCGCTCAAGGCCGGGAAGCACATCCACCTCGACAAGCCCGGCGCCGAGAAGCATGCGGACTTCGTCGCGTTACGACGCCACGCCGCGGAACAGAAGCTCACGGTGCAGATGGGGTACATGCTCCGCTACAACCCGGCCATCCTACTGCTCGTCCGAGCCGTCAAAGAAGGCTGGCTCGGCGAAGTGATGGAAATCGACGCCTCGATGGGCAAGCTGCTCGACGAGGCCTCACGGAAACGCTTCGCCCAGGTCCCGGGCGGCGGGATGTACGAACTCGCCTGCCATCTCGTGGACACGATCGTGACGCTCATGGGCCCGCCGCCGTCGGTCCAGGCGTTCGGCAACGCCACCCGCGCCCCGCAGGACGCCTTCGTCGACAACCAGCTGGCGGTGCTCAGCTACCCCAAGGCCACCGTGACGATCCGATGCAACCACGCCGACCCCTTCGGCGGCCCCAACCGTTACCTCACCGTCCGCGGCACCCGCGGCGACCTGGAGATCCGACCCCTCGAATCCGGCAAAGGCATCCTGCGTCTGGACCAAGCCCGCGACACCATCAAAGTCTGCCGTGAAGTGAACGGCGCCATGGTGATGCAGGCCGAGACACGTTTCAAGAAAGGCGAGAATACCTTCGAACTGCCGGTGCCGAAAGGTCGCTACGACGATGAGTTCCGCGACCTGGCCCGCGTCCTGCGCGGCCAGCCTTTCGGGTGGTCGGCCGACCACGATATCGCCGTCCACGCGACCGCCTTGCGCGCCGCCGGCTTGACGCCTTGAGGGCCCCTTACTTCAGGACCTTGGCGGCGTAACCCTGCATGAGCTTGGCCTGGGCTTCTTCCAGCTTCCCGGTCCACTTCGGCTCAGGCGCCTTCACGCCGTAGATCTTACCGAAGAAGATGAGGGCGTTGAGGTACGTGCCGACGAATTCGGGGTGAGAATTGTCCTTGGTGTGCAGGCGCAGCGGACTGACCGCGGCATAGTTCAGCTCCCAGGCGTCGCCGCACGGCACGCCCGTCGCGGCATTGTCCTTGGCGACGACGCCGTACCACTTACGCAGGCGGGCCTGCATCTCCTTGGGATTGGCGCCGACATCCGGGCCCTTCTTGGCGGCTTTCCAGTAATCAGCGTGGCGGGCCCACGTCTCATAGAAGAAGATCCGCGCCCGGGGACTCTTGGCGCGGACCCGGCGGCAGAGCTCCGCCGCGCTCTCCAGGAATTCCTTGCGGACCGCCTCATCGTTCTCGGCGATGGCCGGCTCTTGGCTCTGGCCCTGCAGGACGACGACATCCCAACCGCTCTCTTCGATGAGCTTCATGCTGCCGGGGATGCTCAGATGCTGTTTCAGCGTACGGCCGCCTGGCGTGGATGACTTCACGACCGGAGCCGTACGGCCGCAGCTCTTCACGACCTCCAGGAGGACGTCGGGCAGCTTGTTGACGCCGGTATAACTGTTGCCGATGAAAAGCACGCGCCGTGGGTCCTCGGCGAAGGCCGCGAGCGTCGTGAGCAGGACGGCGGCAAACCATGACATCGGAGCGAGCCTCATGACCGTTTCCTCCCATGACATGGCGGCGCGGGCAAGCCGAACCCAGCGTCAGCGGACGCCCCAGGCCTTCTCCAGCACCGGGACCACCGCGGGGTCCTTGGCCTGCAGTTCCTTAAGGTCGAACGGTTCCATGTCGTTCCGGTCGAAGTAGGCCTCGGAAATCTCGGCGAAATACTCCATCTGATTGGTCATCGCGTAGGCCTTGCTGGGCTTTTCCGCATACTTCTCACCGGTCCAACGCTTGACGGCGTCGTAGGTCCCGGCCGCCTTGGCCTGCTGGAAAGCAGTCAGGATATCCTTGTTCTGATAGCCGCCCGGGACCACCTGATCGTGGTAGGCATGGGCGAGCTCGTGCAATACGAGCACGGGCATGCGGCGGATCTCCGGCCCGAACCGGTCGATGTTCGTGAACTCGATCGCCTGGGCCACGGCGATCTCCCGCCCCGCCTGCTTCACCCAAGCCAGACCGCCGTGATACTCGGCGGTGGGTCGGCGGTCGGGGTAAGGCAGCGAGAAATTCAACGGCACCGAGCGGAGCCGCTCGACCGCCTGGGCCGGGACGAGCCGCTCCACTTTCGCGAGCTGCGCGTCCAACAGGCCGACCGCCTTCTCGACCAGCGCGGCGTCCTTCGCGATCAGGCGTTCATCGATCCGCAGCGTCCAACCGCGCGCCTGCCGGACCTGACGATCTCGTCCCGCCATCTGCACGGCGGCCTTGCCGAGGGCGTCGCCGACCAGGAAATAGGTCTCGGCATTGCCGAACTCGTGATGGCCATGGCCCGGATTGGGCGAATCCTCCGGCTTCCGCACGAAGTCGCGCGTCGAGACGAAGACCACGTTGTCCTTGAATTCCGGACGGTCCGCCACGTTCGCCTGCGCCTGACGCAAGGCGGTCCATTCCTTCGGGGCGTCGACCCAAGGTCCCGTGAGTTCACCGACGATGACCGGCAGCTTCGGGACGCCGAACTCCTTGCGCACGTCATGGATGAGGTGGACGAGGTTCTGCTCATACTCCGGTACGGCCGTCTTAGGGTTCACGCCGTCGTTCCACCCTTGGTACCAGACGAATCCGGCCAGTTCGACGGGGGCTCCGTCGTATTCCGGGAGATCCTTCTTCAGGTTCGCAAGGGCCTCGCGGACTTCGGCGACCATCTTCAGGTAATACGGACCGACCTCACCGCCGGCGCTCGGCGGGCGGAAGTCGCGGTAGAGGCTCTTGCCTCCCCAGGCGGTCTTGATGAGCAGGACCTGGTCGCGATAGGCCGCGCCGACCACGTGACCGAACTGGAACTCCGGCCCGAAGTGATGCGGGCTGACATAGGCGCCGAACCCGAGCGCGAGCGGGCCGGCCTGCAGCGGCTGCTTCTCGCGCTGATAGCGCACCCAGACGTCCGGGCGCACGGCCCACTTGCCGTCCTTGTCCTTGAGGTGGGCGTAGCGTTCGGCCGCTCCGGGGCGGGACATGACGTCCACCAAGGTGCCTTTGCCTTCATTGTAATTGCGGCCCGCCAAATCGGCCACGCCCTGCCCCTGCATGTTCGACTGACCCGCGAGGATGAAGACCTTCAGCTTGCGCGCAGGCTCGGCCGCGACGCACAGCAAGGACCAACAAAGCAAGATCGGGGCGAATCTCATGGCCGGTTTATCCTACGCTCGGCCCGGTCCCGCAAGCCCTTCCCTTCTTACCTGTCGCTATTACCC
>JBJTAX010000082.1:0-3768 GCA_046091055.1 Verrucomicrobiota bacterium
AGATTGGCGAGGAGGTTCTGCACCGTGCGTGAGAACCTGCCTTTCTGCCTGCCCTCGGTCAGCAAGGCGCGGACGGCATAGGGCGCGTCGGCGAGCCTCTCGTTGCGCAGGCAGCGTTCCGGCGCGGGCGCGCCGCCCACCACCACTCCGGTGGCGCCGGCGTCGCGGGCGCCTTCCCCGTCCTCGCGAGGGCTGTCGCCGAAATGCACGAGGCCGGTGACCGCGCAGCCCAAGGCGCGGGCGGCTGGCGCGAACGCGCGCGCGTCGGGTTTGGCATCGCCGATCTCCGCGGAGAGGAATACGCCGTCGAGGTGCGTCAGCAGTCCGTGCCCGGCGAGCACGGCGCGCATGCGCGCGTCGGCGTTCGAGAGGACGCCGACCTTGACGCCGAGGAAACGGGTGGCGGACAGGACCTGGACGGCGCCAGGGGCTGGACGCCAGGTTTCCGGGCGGGCGAATGCGTCCCAGCAGGCGCGGAAGACGGCATCGCTCTTGGCGGCCGGCAGGGCCGGCCCGAAGCATCTTTGGACGACTTCTTTCCAGAAAACGTCCGGCGAGGCGTTCTTCGGCCCCCCCTTGAAAGCCAGCGGAAAAGCCGCGTCGAGGGCCACGGCGTCGATTTCCAAGCCATGTCGCCTGGCGCAGGCCGCGTAGACTCCGCCGACCGAGGGATGCGGGAAGAGCAGGGTGCCTGCGAGGTCGAAGGTGACGGCTTGGACGCGGGCCATGGCGGGGAGGAGGAAGGCGGCGACCGGTAAGGTCAACCTTGACCCGGAGATTCGTCCCGGCTTGAGCCGAGGCGAGTTCGGGTAATAAACAACTTATGCACCGCCGCGGCATGCTCTTCGGCCTGATCTGGCTTGCCTCCGCCTGCCTGGGCGTCGGCTGCGCTCCTTCCCGGCGAGCCGAGGGCCCCCGCGCGGTCACCCGGGTGTTCGTCGTGCCTCCGCCCCCGGATACCTTGGCCGAAGCGGCCCATGACGCCTTCGTCAGGGCTGTGCGCCAACGCGGCTACGTCGTACCGGCCTCGTCGCCGGAGGCCGATGCCGTCGCCAGGCTGAGCTGGCGCCAGTCCGAGGATGCGCAGGCCTTGTGCCTCTCCTTGAGCGATCCGGCCGGCGGGCTTTTGCGGTCCGTCACGGGCGAGGGCAAACGGCGAAGCTTCTGGACTTCAGCGCTGGCCGCCGACGCGGCGGGACGACTGGCCGCGCGCCTAGGCCAAGCCCCTATGTCGAAGGCCGGGGGCGATTAGCCCCGGACCTTGAGGCGAGCGTTGATCTCCGCGAGCAGACGCCGGGTCTCCGGCATCGCGACACCGGCGTCCGTGCCGCGGCGCAAGGGCTCGCCCCAGATCCCCTCCACCTCGACGTCTCGGCCTTCGAGGAAATCGATGAGGCTGGAAGGACGATAAGGACCCATGCCCACGGTGACCACGAACTGTCGCTTGATGTGGGCGTCCTCGAAGCCATGCCCGCGGGCGAGGGCCGCCGCCTGGACTTCTTTCATGAGGCGATAGGCGCGGTCGTTCAGCCCCGGGTCGGCGAGGATGAGGTCCGTCGTGATGCCGCCGCCGGCGATGGCCAGGCCGTTGAAGGGGATGTTCCAGCAGAGTTTCTTCCACAGCACCGCCTCCAAGGAGGGCTCCGCCTGACAGTCGACCCCGGCGCCGGCGAAGACGGCCACGGCCGTCGTCACGGTCGCGTTGACCGGGCCTTCGGCGGCGGCCATCCGGACGTAGCCCGCGAGGGTCGTCTCGATGAGCGCCGGCGCGATCCGGTTGATGCAGACAAAGCAGAGGCCCGCGACGATGCGATCGGCGGGCAGCAATCGCGCGAGCGCCTCGACGTTGCCCATGCCGTTCTGCAGGGTCACGACGACCGTCGCCGGGCCGAGGAGCGGTGAGATCAGCGCGGGGAGGGCGTGGTTCGACGTCGATTTGATCGTGACGACGACGAGGTCGCACGGTCCGATGACGGCGGCCTCGGGCGTCGCCGATGCGACGCGCACGCTGCGCTCGGCTCCCTTGTGCCGGAGGGTGAGGCCGCGGGCGCGGATGGTCTCGAAATCCGCCCGCGCGACGCAATGGACCTCATGGCCGGCTTCCGCGAGCAGCGCCGCATACCAGCCCCCCAGGGCTCCTGTCCCGACGATGGCGATCTTCATGGACTGCCTTGGGGACGCCGGACCGAAGTGTGGCGGGCTTCGGCCTGCTTCGCCGGGTAGTCGAGGGTGAAGTGCAGCCCGCGGCTTTCGCGCCGCTGCAGGGCGCAGTCGATGATGAGCTCCGCGACCTGGATCAGGTTGCGGAGTTCGAGCAGTCGTGGCTCGACGCGGAAGTTCCAGTAGTAGTCGCGGACCTCGTCGGAGAGGGTGCCCACGCGCGTGCGCGCCCGCTGGAGGCGCTTGGTCGAGCGCACGATGCCGACGTAGTCCCACATCGTCCGGCGCAGTTCGTCCCAGTTATGCGTGAGGACGACGCGTTCGTCCGGATCGCCGGCCGAGCCGTCGATCCACGCTGGCAGCGCGACCTTGGGACGGCCCGGGCGGACGATCTCCTCGTGCGCGGCGGCCGCGCCGTCATGGGCGAGCACGACCGCTTCGAGCAATGAGTTGGAGGCAAGGCGATTGGCGCCGTGCAGGCCGGTGCAGGCGGCTTCGCCGACGGCGAAGAGGCCGGCCAGCGAGGTCTGTCCGCGGAGGTCCGTGGCGACGCCGCCGCACAGGTAATGCGCGGCGGGAACCACCGGCACCGGTTCCAGCGTGAGGTCGAAGCCGGCCTTGAGGCAGGTCGCGTGAATGTGCGGGAAGCGCTCCGGCAGGTGGCCCTTGGCGACTTGCGTGGCGTCGAGGAGGACATGGGGCGCGCCGTCGCGCTTCATGACGGAGTCGATCGCCCGGGCGACGATGTCGCGCGGGGCCAGGTCGCCGAGCGGATGAAAATCCTTCATGAATGCCCGCAGGGAAAGGTCGCGCAGGATGGCGCCTACGCCGCGGACGGCCTCCGAGATCAGGGCGCGGCCGCCGTCCGGCGCCTTGAGCGCCGTCGGGTGGAACTGGACCATCTACATGTCGCGCACTTCGGAGCCGGCGCGGTAGGCCATCGCGATGCCGTCCCCGGTGGCGATGTCGGGATTGGTCGTGAACTGGTAGACCTGCCCGGTGCCCCCGGTCGCGAGCACGACGGCATCGGCCGAGAGCGTCTCGACGCGGCCGGCCTTGGTGTTGAGGACGTGCAGGCCGAGGACCCGGTCTTCGGCCGAGCCGATCGGGCAGGCGCCGAGCTTGGCCCGCGTGATGAGGTCGATCGCGAGGTGGTGCTCCAGCATGACGACGTTCGGGGAACGGGCGACCGCGCGGAGCAGGGCGGACTCGATGGCCCGGCCGGTCATGTCGCGGGCATGGAGGATGCGACGCCTGGAGTGGCCGCCTTCGCGGCCGAGGTCCGGCCGGCCGTCGGCGCCGTTCTCGAATTCGACGCCCCAGGCGATGAGCTCGGCGACGCGGGCGGGCCCCGATTCGATGATGTGGGTGACGGCGGACAGCTCGCAGAGGCCGTCGCCGGCCGTCAGGGTGTCCTTGACGTGGCTTTGAAAGTCGTCGGTCTGGTCCGTCACGCAGGCGATGCCGCCTTGGGCCCAGTTGGTGTTCGACTCCGAGCTCGTCTTCTTCGTCACGATGGCGACGGAATGGCCGCGCTGGGCCAGGTTGAGCGCGAAACTCAGCCCGCCGATTCCGCTGCCGACGATGATTGCATCGTAATGGGTCGTC
>JBJTAX010000083.1:0-8571 GCA_046091055.1 Verrucomicrobiota bacterium
ACGTGGCCACGATCGCCAAGGAGCACGCGCCCGCGGGCCTGCGCTGGAAACTCAGCCCGTTGCTCGGGACACATCCGGCCCTCCCGTCGCTTTTATCCATGCGTCACGAACAGCCGCCCGCGGACCTGAAGGCGGCCAAGAACGTCGTCATCGGCGCGGTCCTGCTGTCGCTCCTCTGGCCGGCGATCATCAGCCTGTGCCTGCCCAAACGCGTGCTCGACCTTCCGGCGCGGCTCCTCCTCTGGCTCGGCGGAGTGGCCGTCATCTTCGGCTTCGTCGCCATATATGTCCGGACCAAGTTCCGGAAGAAGGCCTGAATCAGGCGAACGCCGCGATACGGCCCATCAGGCCGGCATGGCGGGGCGGGGCGACGACCGCGCCGACGACTGCGATGAGCGGCGTGGGCAGCGCGGCCACGTCGACCTTGTCAGCAGCGAGGTCGGTCAGCGTCGTCAGCACATCGGACGCGCCATCCTGCGAGACCTTCGACAGCAGACGGATCGGCAGGTCGGCCTTAGCGCCGGCGGCGATGAGCTTCACGGCGACGGAAGGCAACGCCTTCGCGCCCATGTAGAGGCAGAGCGTGGCGCCGGTCTCGACGTGCGCTTTCCAGTTCTGGTCAGTGCCGTCGGCACAGTGGCCGGTGAGGAACGTGACGGACGCGGCCTTGCCGCGATGCGTCAGCGGGAACGCGGCGTCGGCGCCGGCGGCGGTCGCAGCGGTGACGCCTGGTACGACTTCGAAAGGGATGCCATGGGCGGCGAGATGGTCCATCTCTTCGCCGAGGCGACCGAAGACGCCCGGATCGCCGCCCTTGAGACGGACGATGAGACCGCCCTGGCGCGATTCGCGCACCAGCACGGCGTTGATCTCGTCCTGCGTCATCGAGTGCACGCCGCAGCGCTTGCCGACCGGCACGATCTTCGTGGTCGCCGGAATCTCCTCCAAGAGGGCATCCCCCGGGAGCGCGTCATGGATGACGACATCCGCCTGCTTGAGCAGACGAAGCCCCCTCACGGTGATCAGGTCCGGGGCTCCCGGGCCTGCACCGACGAAGGCCACCCGGCCGATGTCGCAATTTAGCATTTATTTAAACTTGACCCCTATTTATGTAATCCTAACTCATCTTATCAAGTATTAAATCATGGACCCTACCTCCGGCAAGCCCCTCGCAAAGAACGAACTCCTGAAGGCCGATAAGCCCGACCTTTCGGGCACGATCCGCGAAACCCTCGCCAACCCTGCCGCCGACCGCTTCAGCGGAGACGACGAGCAGTTCATCAAATTCCACGGCATCTACCAGCAGGACGACCGCGACAAGCGTAAGGCCGGCAAGGAATACTCCGTGATGGTGCGCACGCGCCAGACCGGCGGCATCGTCCCCGCCGCGCAGTACCTCGTCTACGACGAGCTCTCCGGCCGTTTCGCCAACGGCACCCTGCGCATCACCTCGCGCCAGACCTTCCAGTTCCACGGCGTGCTGCAGAAGGGCATCGGCAACCTGATCAAGTCGATCAACGAGGCCCTCTCCTCCACCCTGGCCACCTGCGGTGACGTGAACCGCAACGTCACCGCGCCGTCCAATCCGCCGGTCGACGCCATCACCCAGGCCATCGAGGACGACGCCTTCACGCTCACCCGCGCCCTGCTGCCGAAGACCACGGCCTACCACTCCATCTGGGTCGACGGCGTGCAGCTCGACCTCGGCCTCGGCGAGAAGATCGCCAAGGCCCGCGCCTCCGTCGACCAGGCCAACCCCTACCTGCCCCCGCCCGCCGACCTCGACGACAGCGGCGCGCCCGCCTACAACCTCAACGGCAAGACCTACCTGCCGCGTAAGTTCAAGACCGGCTTCGCCCTGCCGCCCAACAACGACGTCGACATCTTCACCAACGACATGGGCTTCGTGGCCATCGTCGAAAACGGCAAACTCGTCGGCTACGACCTGCTCGTCGGCGGCGGCCTCGGCACCTCCCACGGCAACAAGGCGACCTACCCGCGCCTTGCCGACGTCATCGGTTTCCTCACCCGCGAACAGGTCGTCGCCGTCGGCGAGGCCGTCATCAAGATCCACCGCGACTGGGGCGACCGCACCGACCGCAAGCACGCCCGTATCAAGTACGTGCTGCAGGAAAAGGGCGTCGAGTGGTTCAAGAACGAACTCGCCCAGCGCCTCGGCGCGCCCCTTCCGGCCGCCAAGCCGTTCTTCTTCAAGGGCCAGGGCGACGCCTTCGGCTGGACCAAGCAGGCCGACGGCAAGTGGTTCCTCGGCCTCTTCGTCGAGACGGGCCGCATCAAGGACGCCGGCACGTATCAGCTTAAGACTGCGCTCCGCAAGATCGCCGAGCAGTTCAACCCGACCTTCCGCCTCACCGCCACGCAGAACCTCATCCTCTCCGACGTGAAGGAAGCCGACAAGGCCGCGCTCGAGAAGGTGCTCCACGACCACGGCTGCGCCATCGTCTTCAACCCGGGCCTCGTCAAGGGACGCGGCATGGCCTGCCCGGCACTCCCGACCTGCGGCCTCTCGCTCGCCGAATCGGAGCGCTTCTTCCCGACCCTCCTCGCGAAACTCGAGGATGCCCAGGCCGCCGCCGGCTTCGGTGGCGAAGAACTCGTCGTCCGCATGACCGGCTGCCCGAACGGCTGCGCCCGTCCCTACAACGCCGAGATCGGCTTCGTCGGCAAGGCGCCCGGCAAGTATAACATCATGCTCGGCGGCAACCGCGAAGGCACCCGTCTCGCCCGACTCTTCAAGGAGTCGGCGCTCGCCGACGAGATCCCGACGGTCATCGGCACCCTCTTCCAGCAGTACGCCAAGGAACGCAAGGCCGGCCAGGCCTTCGGCGACTGGGCTGACCAAGCCACCATCTGGCCCGCCGCTCCCGCCGCCTAAGCGAGCCGATGGCCGACCTCGACCCAGCCCGCATCCCGGAACTCGACGCCCGTCTCTCGACGCTGGCGCCGGTGGACCGTCTGCGCTGGGCCTACGAGACCTTCGGCGCCCGCGCCGGCATCGGCACGAGCTTCCAGCCCGCCGGCGTGGTCATCCTGCACCTCGCCAAGACGGCCGGCCTGCCGATACAGGCCTTCACCCTGAACACCGGGCTCCTCTTCCCCGAGACCCTTGAGTTCAAGGCGAAACTCGAAGACCACCTCGGCATCAAGGTCGAGGAAGTCCTGCCCGCGCAGACGGTCGAACAGCAGGCCGCCCAGTACGGCGCCGAGCTCTGGAAGCGCGACCCCGAGAAGTGCTGCGAACTCCGCAAGGTCGACTCGCTCGGCAAGAAACTCTTCGACCTCGACCTCTGGATCACCGGCATGCGTCGCGACCAGAGCGCCGAGCGCTCCGTGACCCCGTTGCTCTCGCTGGCCGCCCGTCCCGACAATTCCGACGTCTGGAAGCTCAACCCGCTCGTCGACTGGAGCCGCGACCAGGTCTGGGCTTACCTCAAGGAACACGGCCTGCCGCATAACGTCCTCCACGACCGCGGCTACCGCTCGATCGGCTGCCTGCCCTGCACCCTGCCCTCCTCCGGCGGCGACGAACGCGGCGGCCGCTGGCCCGGCTTCGAGAAGAAGGAATGCGGCCTGCATACGCGTACTAAGAAAGGATTGGGCGGATAGCGGCTGGCGGATGGCGGGTAGGAAAACACCAGAGGCCCGTCACCGCTCATCCCTCCACTCCCACTGCGCTCCCACCCGCCATCCGCCAACCGCCTCAACCTTCCCTTTCCCAACCGCCAACCGCTAACCGCTCCCACCTCCCTTTCAGCATGTCCCGCAACGCCCAAAACGACCACCTGACGCGCCTCGAACAGACGTCGATCCACGTCTTCCGCGAGGCCTTCGCCAACTTCCGCTCCGTCTGCATGCCTTGGTCGATGGGCAAGGATTCCAACGTCCTCATCTGGCTCGCGCGCAAGGCTTTCTGCGGCAAGATCCCCTTCCCGCTTCTGCACATCGACACGACCTACGAATTCCCGGAGATGTATGAGTTCCGCGAGAAGGCCAAGGTCATCCACGGCATCGACCTGATCGTCCGCGTCAACGAGGACGCCATCCGTCGTGGCATCGGCTACGCCACGCACGACCCCGTGACCGTCACGCATGAGCTCAAGACCGTCCCGTTCAAGGCCGCGATCGACGAGTTCAAGTGGGACGCCCTGGTGACCGGCATCCGCCGTGACGAAGACCCGACCCGCGCCAAGGAGCGCTGGTTCTCCCCTCGCTCCGCCGAAGGCAACTGGGACTACAAGGACCAGCCGCCGGAGTTCTGGGGCCAGTTCGCCAGCTCCGCCCCGGAAGGCGGCCACGTCCGCGTGCAGCCGCTCCTGGAGTGGACCGAGCTCGACATCTGGGAATACATCCGCCGCGAGAACATCCCGAACCCGACCCTCTACTTCGCCCGCAACGGCAAGCGCTTCCGCTCCCTCGGCTGCCATCCGATCACGCACCCGGTCGACAGCCCGGCCAGCAACATCGACGAGGTCATCGAAGAACTGAAGCTGACCAAGACCAGCGAACGCGCCGGTCGCGCCCAGGACCACGTCGGCCGTAACTCCATGCAGGAACTCCGCGCCAAGGGCTTCATGTGAGCCGCCTGACAAGATGAATACCCAATCCATTTCCCTCCCAGTGAGCACTTCCCAAACCACCGCCGAAGACCATCGCAAGATGCACGTCGTCGTCGTCGGCCACGTCGACCACGGCAAGTCCACCTTCGTCGGCCGCCTCCTCCATGACACCGACTCCCTGCCCAACGGCAAGATGGAGCAGGTCCGCAAGAACTGCGCGATCGAAGGCATGGAGTTCGAATACGCCTTCCTCCTCGACGCCCTGATCGAGGAACAGGAACAGAACATCACCATCGACACGACGCGCATCTTCTTCCGCACGAAGCAGCGCGCCTACGCGATCATCGACGCCCCGGGCCACAAGGAGTTCCTCAAGAACATGGTGACCGGCGCCGCCAGCGCCTCCGCCGCGCTCCTCCTCATCGACGCCAAGGAAGGCGTCATGGACCAGTCCAGCCGCCACGCGTTCCTGCTCTCGCTCCTGGGCGTGAAGCAGCTCGTCGTGCTGGTGAACAAGATGGACCTCGTCGACCACTCCGAGGCCACCTACCGCAAGATCGTCGCCGAATACTCGGCCTTCCTGAAGACCCTCGGCCTCACCGCCGTCCACTTCATCCCCATCGCCGCCAAGCACGGCGAGAACGTCGTCCAACGCGCCGCCAAGATGCCCTGGTGGACCGGCCCGACGGTCACCGAGGCCCTCGACGCCTTCTCGCACGAGGACGACCTCACCGGCCTGCCCCTGCGCCTGCCGATCTCCGACATCTACCGCTTCGACCACCGCCGCATCATCGCCGGACGCGTCGAAGCCGGCGCCATCCGCCCGGGCGACGAGCTCATCTTCCAGCCCGGCGGCCGCCGCAGCACGGTCCGCACGTTCGAGGACTGGCCGGGCCCTGAATCCCGCAAGGTGGCCGGCACGGGCGACTCCGCCAGCGTGACGCTCTCCGAGCAGATCTTCGTCGAACGCGGCCAGGTGGCCGCCCACCCCTCCCACCCGCCCCGCGTCGGCCGCGAGTTCCGCGCCCGCATCTACTGGCTCGGCAAGGAGCCCCTGGTCCCGAACAAGACCTACCGCCTCCGCCTGCTCACCCAGAACGTCGACGCCGTCATCGCGAAGATCGTCAAGGTGACCGACGCCTCCACCCTCGAATCCAAGGAAGCGGACAGCGTCCCGCGCGACTCCATCTGCGAGGTGATCGTCCGCGCCACCCGCAACATCGCCTTCGACCTCCACCACGAGTGCCCGATCACGGGTCGTTTCGCGCTCGAGGAAGGCGGCCGCATCCACGGCGGCGGCATCATCCTCGACGCCGTCGCGAAGACCGACGCGCCGTCCGGCAAGGTCACCGCCTCCGAACGCGGCGCGCGTGCCGGTCACCCGCCCGCGGTCATCTGGTTCACGGGCCTCTCGGGCTCGGGTAAGTCGACCATCGCCGAAGCCGTCGAGCGACGTCTCTTCGACGCCGGCCGCAACGTCATCCGCGTCGATGGCGACGACCTCCGCGTCTCGCTCAACCGCGACCTAGGCTTCTCCGCCGCCGACCGCGCCGAAAGCGTCCGTCGCGCCTCCCCCGTCGCCGGCCTCTTCGCCGGCACGGGGCACATCACCCTCGTCACCCTCATTGCCCCGTTGGCCGCCGACCGCGCCAAGGCCCGCGCCGCCCTCGCGAACCACACGTTCCTCGAGGTCTTCGTCGACGCCCCGCTCGCGGTCTGCGAATCGCGCGACGTGAAGGGCCTTTACGCCAAGGCCCGCCGTGGTGAGATCGCCGAATTCACCGGCATCTCCTCCCCCTACGAAGCCCCCGAAGCTCCGGAGGTCCACATCAAGACCGACCAGACTTCGCAGGAAGAAGCCGTCGACCTCGTGCTCAGCGCGATCGACAAGGTCCTGCAGGGCAAGGACGATTGGGAAGTGTGAGCGAAGCGTAGCTTCGCAGTGCTAGGGCCAGAGACAGGGCTAGGGCTAGAAATGGCCCTAACCCCTTTCATTTCATCCCTCTCTCGCCCCTGGCCCTAGCCCTAGCCCAAGCCCTAAGTGGCCCCTTGCCCACCTGCCCGCTTGTCCCCTAAATGGGACCCATGCGCCTCACCCCTGCCGCCCTCCTGATCTTCAGCTGCCTGACCGCCTTGGCGGCCCCCCGCAAGAACGTCCTGCTCCTCGTGTCGGACGACTGCGGCGCCCGCATGGGCACCTACGGCGGCCCGGCGCTGACGCCGAACATCGACGCGCTCGCCCGCACCGGCGTCCGCTTCGACCGCGCCTACTGCCAATACGCTCTCTGCAATCCGAGTCGTACCTCCTTCCTGACAGGACTCCGTCCGGACACCACCGGGGTCTACGACAACGCGAAGGAATTCCGAAAGGTGATCCCTGACATGGTGACCATGCCTCAGCTCTTCAAGAACAACGGATACTCGGTCGCCCGCATCGGCAAGCTTTACCATTACGGCGTGCCCAAGGAGATCGGAACCGACGGCCTCGACGACCCACAGTCCTGGGAGAAGGTCTGGAACCCCCGCGGCCGCGACTGCGACGACGAGGACAAGATCTTCTCGATCGGCGTCGGTGCCGGCAGTTCCGCCGACAAAGCCAAGGGCAACATGGGGCAGATCCTCGTCGGGTCGGGCAACTACGGCGGGACGCTGAGCTGGCTCGCGGCCGACGGCACCGACGCCGAGCAGACCGACGGCAAGATCTCCGCGCAGGCCATCAGTTTCCTCCAACAGAAGCGGTCCCAGCCCTTCTTCCTGGCGGTCGGCTTCTTCCGCCCCCACACGCCCTACGTGGCTCCCAAATCCTATTTCCGGAACTACCCCAAGGATAAGGTCGAGCTCGTCCCCGACCCCTCCGCGGACCGCGCCTCGAAACCGCAGGTCGCCTTGTCCAATACGGCCGTGGCCAACTACGGCATGACCGAAGACACGCAACGCACGGCCAAGCAGGCCTACCTCGCCTCGATGACCTTCATGGACACACAGTTCGGCCTGGTGCTCGCCGAACTGAAGAGGCAGGGGCTCGACCAGAACACGGTCGTCGTCTTCATCAGCGACCACGGCTACAACCTCGGCGAACACGGACTCTGGCAGAAACGCTCCCTCTACGAGGACTCCGCCCGCGTGCCGCTCATCATCCGCGATCCGGGCAATCCCGCCAACGGGCGCTCGACGAAGCGCGTGGCCGAACTCGTCGACCTCTACCCGACCGTCGCCGATCTGTGCGACCTGACCCCCGACAAACGCGCCCAAGGCAAGAGCCTGCGTCCGGTGCTCGCCAACCCTGAATCGGTGTGGAGTCACGCCGCGTATACCCAGGTCGACTTCGGCGCCATCAACGCCGGCGGCAAGAAGAAGGCCGCCACGCCGGAACGTAAGGTCGGCCGCTCGGTCCGTACCGAACGCTACCGTTATACGGAATGGAACGAAGGTCGACTCGGCGTGGAACTTTACGATCACGACGCCGACCCGAAGGAACTGAAGAACCTGGCCGCCGACCCCGCCTACGCTTCCATCGTCTCGTCGCTCAAGGCCACCCTCGCGAAGGGGACGAACTAAAACTGATGACTGAGTGGAGGTCTGCGTTGAGGCCTGAACAGAGGACTGAATGGATCCTCATTTCTGAAAGCAGATAAACCTGCAGGGGCTGACGTGCGGCGAAGACAAATAAGGACAGCACGTGGTGCTGCCCCTACCTCAGTTCTCGTGCCCTCCGGCCCTCCGGCCCTCGGGTCCTCGATCTTTCAGCCATACTTCAGCCCGACCTTCTTGCCGGTGCGGATGGATTCGTAGATGCCTTCGACGATGACCATGTCGCGTCGACCGACTTCGCCGGTGCAGGTGACCTCGGTGCCGTCACGGAAAGCCTGGGCGACGCCGTCCATGTGGCGCTGCTGCTGACGGAAGATGCCGAAGTCCAGCCTACCCTTGGCGGAGGTCGAGATGTTGAGGTTGCGGTAACTGAAGACGGGGCGCTCGCCCTTGAACCAGCCCT
>JBJTAX010000084.1:0-4429 GCA_046091055.1 Verrucomicrobiota bacterium
GGGCAACGCCACCCTCAACAACACCGCGACCCTCACGGTCGCCTCCGGCGGCCTGCTGACCGGCACCCTCGACGCCAACAACGGTTCCGTCACGACCGTCGCGGGCACCCTCACGGGCACCCTCGATCTGGCCGACACCGCGACCACCTCGGTCTCCGGCACCGCCAATGGCACCGGCACGCTCGCGGGCGACTCCACCCTGACCGTCACCGGCACCCTCGCCGGCGCCACCCTCGTGGCCGGCGGTACCTCGGACATCCTCGTCTCGGGCGCCACGGGCAAGATCCAGGGCGTCGGCGCCGGTTCGAACGCCCTCACGCTCAACAACAGCGCCACCCTCACGGTCGACAACAGCGCCGGCACCATCAAGGGCAGCCTGACGGCGAACGGCAACTCGCGGACGATCCTCAAGGGCACGATCACCGGCAACGTCTTTATCAACGGCACCGCCACCCTGACCGGCACCGGCATCACCGGCGCCATCGTCGGTAACCTCACCCAGACCGGTGGCGTCTTCGCTCCGGGTAACTCGCCCGGCTTGACTAATGTCTCCGGCAACTACGCCCTCAGCGGCGGCTCGTTGCAGGTCGAAGTCGACGGACTCGCCGGCGCCGCCGTCGCTTCCGGACATGACCAGGTCCGCGTGGCTGGAACAATCACCCTCTCGGGCACGTCAGTCCTCAACTTCGACTTCGCCAACGCCACCGCCTATCAGGCCCAGCGAGGCGCCGTCTTCCAGGTCCTGGCGGACTCCTCCGGTCAGGCCAAGGCTTCGACCGGACGTTTCAACACCGTGCTCTGGCAGGATTCCAACGGCCGTGTCCTGTTCGATCACAGCACGGGTCGCGCCTACGGCACCGGCCTGACCTACGGTCAGGGAGGCAGCAGCTTCCAGACCTTCGGCCAGTATGCCGACAATCCCAACCGCCTCGAGGTCGCCCGCGCTCTCTGGATGGAGTCCATCGACTACGACAAGTCCAACCTCGGACTCTCCGGCGGCGTGCCGGTCGTCGACGAGAACTTCGCCTCCACCGCGAACGACGTCGCGGCCGCCCAGGCGCAGCGCGGCTACAAGGCCTATATCCTGACCTCCGGAACCGTCGCCGCCCAGACCGCCACCGACCTCGGCCAGGCCGCTCTCAGCGTGCTCACCGCGGCCGACGTCGGCCAGGTCCTCGACGCCCTGTCCCCTGAGGCCTACGCCGGCATCACCGATCTCGGTATCCGCGTGGCCCGTGGCTTCGCCTTCCTGCCGCTCAACCAGCGTCGCATGAGAGCCGTCAACGGGTGGGACTTCTCCGTCGGCTACAATAACGACGAAGTCGAGGCCGATTTCACCTCTTCGTACAACAGCTACAAGGTCCGCAGCAACCAGGTCAACGTGACCGCCGCTTACGACCTGAGCGAGGACGCCCGCTTCACGCTGGGCGTCGGCAGCGACGAAGGCAAGGTGCTCGCCCGGAACTTCTCGGCGGACGTCGGCTCCCTCGGTCTCGGCCTGGGACTGGCCCTGACGTCTGACACCGACTACCGTCTCGACCTCGGCTTCGCCTTCACCACGTCCGACTGGGATTCCACCCGCCAGGGCGTGTCCGCCGGAAGCGACATGGATACGACGGCCTTCGCCGCCCGCCTGACGATCAACACGAAGGCCCAGGGTAACTTCAGCTACAAGCCCTTCGCCGCCATCTCCTACGCCGAAGCCAGCGTCGACTCCTTCGTGGAAGCCGACGCTCCCGGCAGCGTGCAGCTGGGCGTCTCCGGCTTCGACCGCAAGTCGTTGCTCGGCGAACTCGGCCTGGACTTCGAGTACAAGCTCGGCGTCCAGACCACGCTCACTGGCATCGTGTCCTGGCAGCATGAGTTCCAGGACGCCGGCGCCACCGACATGCGCGCCGAGTTCGTCGAGGACGGCGTGGACGACACCGCCTTCTCGGTGCGCTCCGCCGGCTTCGGTCAGGACTTCTTCCGCGCCGGTCTCGGCCTGCGCCACAAGCTGGACCAGGGTTCCGCGGTCTCCTTGAGCGTCAACGCGATCCTCGGCAAGGACATCGGTTCGGGTCAACAGATCCGCGCCGACTACACCGTCCGCTTCTAAGCCGGCGACGGTTCAAGCCAGGCAAAGGGCCGCCCATCGGGCGGCCCTTTTTGCTTTCCTACTCTCACGGGAGACGGACGGCCGTGGGTGGCGATGCGATGACATCGCGTCCCTTCGCAGCGGCCTGCCGGCATCATCGGTCAGCATGCTTTCCTGGAGCGATGCCGATCGCCCGCGCATGCGCCGGGGCGCGCGTCCTTACTTCGACTCGAGGCCGACGGAGTTCACCGCGACGACCTCATACTTCGCATCAGGCCGTCCGTCCTTGTCGACGAAGCGCATCGCCGCCAACGGCTGCGTCGGCGTGTCGCCATAGCTCATGCCCTGGAAGAGCGGTCGGCCGAAGGGATTGACGAGCCTCTCGGGCACTCGTCCGACGACCTGGCCGTCCTTTTTGATCAGGAACTGGCGGAGGCCGCTCTCGAAGTCGGCGTGCGCGTCCCAGGTGAGCTCGACGCCCTCGTCGGTCTGGCGCGTCTTCAGGCCGAAGGGCGCGGGCGGAGGCGTGCGGTCCTCGGTGGCGCCGGTCCGTACATACTGCTCCCAGGCAGGGACGAACGCGGCGGGCAGCCAGCCGGCGACAAGGTCGAGGCCCGGGATGGGCCGCTCCACGCCGGCCTTCAGGTCCACCGGGCGAAGCACGTTGCCTCTTTCGGGCAAACGAAGCGCCAGGCAGGCGTCAAAGAACGCAAGACAGGCGTAACGCTGGTCGCCCGTCTGGTGGGAGGTCAGCGGATCGGGTGCGAAGGCGATCGGCGCGCCCTTGCTGCGGTAGTCCTTGAACATGGCGACGGCCCCGGTCCAGGCGCCGTTGAAGCGCTTGTCGCCTTTCTCCTTCACACCGGGGTTGGCGACCATCGGGATGCCGTAGGCTTTAGGCGGCAGGACGACCGGCGGACCGTAACGTCCCGGCTTTCCGTCCGCCTCGTTCTGCCAGTAAGCGTAGGCCGTCCCTGAGCGGAACCAGATGGCGATGATGCGCTCCGGATGTTCCGCCTGCAGGATGCTGGCCCAAGAGCCGCCGCCGCTGTGTCCCCAGAGGCACCAGGGGGCCTCCGACAGCTCCGGATGACCGCTGGCCTGCCCGAGGTCCTTGAGCGCCTTCAGGAAGGCCTTTCCTGAGCCCTGGCGCGGGTCCGACCACAGTCTGCAGTCCGCCTTTTCCGGCTGGTGGATCACCGGGCCGAGCAGGGCGCAATCCCACTTGCGGGCGAGCGCCTGCCAGTGGAGGTCGTCGGCCGCGGTCACGGCGCCGTTGTTGGACCCTTCGCCGCAGCCGTGCTGATGGACGATGATGCCGCGCACGGTCTTCACGCCCTCGGGAATCCAGAGAGTGTAGGTCGCGGCGAAGATGAGCTCCCCGGGCTTTTCAGAGGCGGGGTAGGTGACGGTGTGCTTGGTGCCGTCGGCCAGCACGGACAAGGGCAGCAGCAGGGAAAGAAGGAGCGTTCTCATGGGGTGGCTTTTAGGACACCGCCCCGAGGTCGCGGTTTCAAGCATAGGGATTGCGACCTTCCCCGCAGGTGGTTCCCTGCGGTCATGCCCGCGTCGCCCGCCTTGCCGACCCGGCCCTGCGCGGGTTGCGGACGGGGCGTGCCCGTATCCATCCTCGAAACGGGCGGAGCCTGCCCCTGGTGCGCCGGCTCCTCGCGCAAGGTTCCGGGCGCTGACCTCGTTCTCAAGGGGCATCCCAAGGCGGTCGCGGAGACGGTCGGAGACACGGCCGTGCTCAGCATACGTTCCGGCGGCGGGCTCTACGCGTGGATCTGGCTGGGGGTGAGCCTCGTCTGCACGCTGATCTTCGCCGCCGTCTGGGTTTCGGGCGGCGAGATGCGCGTCAACGGACGCGTGATCCAGAATCCCGGCCCCCTGCATTATGCCGCCTTCTTCGCCATCCCGACGCTCTTCGCTCTGGCCGGGCTGATGATGCTCCTCGTGCGGCGTCGTGTCACGCTCACGGCGGCCTTCGTCGAGTCGCGGATGCGCATGCTGCCGGGCTTCGGCTGGACCTCGCGGCTGGCCGTGCGCGGCCCCGTCACGGCCTTCCTTGCGCCGCGCGGCGCCAAGGTCAACGGCCGGCCGGGCGACGCCGTGGTGATTTCCTCCGGCGGCGCAGAGAGCTCCTTCGGCAGTTTCATGCCTGAGGACCTCAAGGCCTACGTCGCCGCGGTCATCAATGACTATTACGGTGCGGACGCGGCGCGCCCGGCCCCCTTCATCGAGGAGCCCGGCCGTGGTCGGGGGCCGCCGGCCCCGCCCCATCCCGGGGGGGGCCCCCCACCAAAAGGAGAGCCGCGCCGAGCTGCTGCGCCGATAACCCGCCGGCCGCCG
>JBJTAX010000085.1:0-2572 GCA_046091055.1 Verrucomicrobiota bacterium
AGGGGATGTTGGACCAGACTTCCATCACGCGTTGCAGGACGAGGTCGAACCAGCCGCCGAAGTAGCCCATCGCCGCCCCGAGCGCGAGTCCGACGCCGTAGACGCAGGGCAGGAAGAAGCCGGCGGCGAGCTCATGCGCCGCGTGCCCGCCTCGGACCGCAACGACTGGACGCCGGGCCAAGGCCTGCGCACCCTGATTCCTTCGCCCTGCCCGCCCGGCTTGGACGGACACTGGCTCGGCACCGACGAATCCGGCCACGACATCGTCGCCCGGCTCTTCGGCGGCTTCCGGATGCTGCTGCTCGCCGCCGGCGTCTTCCTGCCCTGCGTCTACGGCGTCGGACTCGCGCTCGGGGCGGCGATGGGCTACTTCGGCGGCTGGTTCGACCTCGTCCTGCAACGCGTGATGGAAGTCTGGTCCAACATCCCCTTCCTCTATGCCATCATCTTCCTCGCGAGCCTGCTGGAACCCTCGCTGGCGATCCTCATCCTGATCCTCGTGGCCTTCTCATGGATCGGCCTGGCCCAGCAGCTCCGCGCCGCCGCCTACCAGGTCGCCGCGCGGGATTTCGTGACCGCCTCCCGCGCGCTGGGCGCCGGTCACGCCCGCATCATCTGGAGCCACATCCTGCCGAACTGCGCGACCGTCATCCTGACCACCCTGCCGTTCAGCCTGCACGGGCTGGTGTTCTCGCTCTCGGCCCTCGACTACCTCGGTTTCGGCCTGCCGCCCACGGAACCTTCCTGGGGCGACCTGCTGCACCAAGCCAAAGAAAACTGGCATGCGTGGTGGATCCTCGGACCGACCCTCGGCTGCCTCGTCGGCACCATGGTCATGATCAATTCCATCGGCGAAGCCTTGCAGGACGCCTTCGACCTCCGCCGCCAACAACGATGAGATTCCTCCTCGCCCTCCTTTGCCTCGCCGGCGCCGTCCGCGCCGAGACCTTTCAAGACCCCAGGGCCGCGGCCTTCTACGCGGAGCATCCGGACTTCTTCCGCTTCGCCAATCCGGCCGACCTGCCCAAGGACCTCGTCTGGCGCGACGGCGCGGAGCCGCCGGAATTCGCCGACCCCCGCGCGGTCCGCGGCGGCGTGCTGCGACAGTTCACGTCCTCGACCCCGCCGACGCTGCGGCGCGTCGGACCCAACGCCAACAACGGCTTCCGCGGCGAACTTTACGACAACAACGACTTCGGACTGTTGGCCGGGCATCCTGACACCGATGAGATCATCCCGGCTCTCGCCACCAGCTGGGCGATGTCGGCCGACGGCATGACGGCCTATTTCCGTCTGGATCCGAACGCGAAGTTCACCGACGGGCAGCCGGTCACGGTCGATGACTTCTTCTACACCTTCTATTTCCACCGCTCACCTTGGGCCAAGGCGGACTGGTATGCCGACCATTACACGCGCGAGTGGGGCGGCGTCACGAAATACGACGACCATACGCTGGCAGTGAGGGCCCCGCGCAAGCGGCCCTACCAGCTCGAGCTCCTCGGCGGACTGCGCCCGACGCCTCGCCAGTTCTTCAAGGACTTCGGGCCTAATTACGAGAAGGCCTACAACGACCGCTTCCATCCGACCACCGGGCCTTATGACGTGAAGCCGCACGGCTTCCTGCGGGAGAAGTCCATCACGCTCACCCGCGTGACCGAATGGTGGGGCGATCGACGCAAGTTCTACCGGTATCGTTACAACCCCGACGCCATCCAGTACGGCGTCATCCGCGACCTCGACAGCGCCTACTCGTCCCTGCTCGCCGGCGAGATCGACTTCATGCCGATCATGATGCCCCGCTATTGGTACGGTACCAACGAGAAGAAGGCCTACCAGGAAGGCTATCTCACCAAGGCGCAGTTCTTCAACGACATCCCGCGCCCGCCCTACGGCCTGTACCTCAACACCCAGCGGCCGCTGCTCTCCGACGTCAACGTGCGCGTCGGCCTCCAGCACGCCACGGATTTCCAGCGCGTCATCGACGGCTTCTACCGCGGCGACTACGAGCGCCTGCAGCAGTTCAGCGAAGGCCTCGGCAAATTCACCGACCCCGCCCTCCGCGCCCGCCGCTATTCGCCGGATCTCGCCCGCGCCGCCTTCGCGACGGCCGGCTTCACCGCCGAGGGCACCGACGGCATCCTGCGCAACGGCGCAGGCGAACGCCTCTCCTTCCGCCTCACGTTCGACACCTCCGACCGTCGCAAATACCTCGCGACGCTCGTGGAGTCGGCCCGCCGGTGCGGCGTCGAACTCCGCCCCGAGACGCTCGAGCACACGACGATGTACCGTAAGGTCATGGAGAAGAACCACGACATCGTCTTCTGGGCCTGGTCGGTCTCCAGCCGCATCCCGCAGCTCTGGGAGTCGCATCACTCCGAGAACGCCGTGGAAGTCCTGGCTGACGGGCGCAAGGTGTCGAAGCGCCAGACGAACAACATCACCGGCGTCGACGACCGCGAACTCGACGGCCTCATCGACCGGTTCCGTAACGCGACCGAGGAAGACGAGATGGTCAAGTTGTCGTTCGCGATGCAACGCCGCATCCATGATCTGGCGGACTTCATCCCCGGCT
>JBJTAX010000086.1:0-4830 GCA_046091055.1 Verrucomicrobiota bacterium
CGCCGACCTGCGGAGCCGCAAACTCAAGGAGTCCCTGCTCGACGAGATGCCCGGGCTCGGGTCGAAGCGGAAGGAAGCGCTGTTGGCGCGCTTCGGCAGCATCCAGAAACTCCGCCTCGCGACCGTCGAGGAACTCGCGCAAGTCGCGGGCGTCAGTGACAAGCTCGCCGCCGAGATCGCCAAATTCCTCGAAGGAAGGTAGGACCAGTCAGGGGGCAAGTTGGCAAGCTGCCACGTGGGCAAGGAAGGTTGGGACACCCACAGGCAGGACTGACCGTCCCGGTCGGCCGTGTCTCGCGGTAGGGCTGACCGTCCCGGTCGGCCGCGCAGATCTGCCGTCCTTACCCACTGGCCCGCTAGCCAGACGACCAGTTGGTTTCGCGCCTGTCCCTAGCCCTGACCCTGTCCCTCAAAGATTCCCTGAAACCACATCTCCCCTTGCCCACGTGTCACCGTGCCCACGCCCCCTGCTACGCCTTCCATCGACTCAGCACTCCGCACTCGATTCAGCACTCGATTCAGCACTCCTTGATCCTTCCCCGCCCTGTCACACAATCGTAACACTTGTAACAACATGATGTGGCGATTGTTACGGAAGTGTGACGAACCGCGCTTGCGACCTTCCGCCCGGGGCTCTTTCAAAGCCCCACCCAACTACCCTCCCATGAAAGACTTCCTCAAAAAGGTCCTCGGTAAGGATGAAAAGTTCTACGAACTGCTCGAAGCCAGCGCCGATGAGGCCGCGAAAAGCGCCAAATCCCTCTCCAAGCTCTACTCGCAGGTCGGCAAACCGGACTTCGAGCAACGCTTCACCGAGCTGGTCGTGGCCCGCCGCAACGACAAGCGCATCGGGCTCTCGATCACCCAGGAGCTCTGCAAGACCTTCGTGACCCCGCTCGAGCGCGAGGACATCGAGGCCCTCGCCAACGCCCTCTACAAGATCCCGAAGACCTGCGAGAAGATCGGCGAGCGCCTCGCCATCTGCCCCTCCCAGTTCTCGACCGATATCGTCGACAAGCAGGTCCGCATGCTCGAGCAGGCCACGGAGGTCACCGCGAGCCTCGTGCGCAAGCTGCGCCGCCTCTCCAACGTCGAGGAGATCCAGGACGACTACGAGACCCTGCAGACCATCGAGGGCGACGCCGATCGCCTCATGGTGGGCCTCCTCCGCGACCTCTACCAAGGCAACGTCGACGCCAAGGAAGTCGTCGTCCTCAAGGATATCTACGAGCTCCTCGAGCGCGCGATCGACCATTGCCGCGACGCCGGCAAGGTCGTGTTCCAGATCGCCCTCAAGTACGCCTAAGCCCGCGCCCCGCCTCCGGCCATGGATCCTTTCGTCCTGATGTTGGTGGTCATCCTGGTCGCCCTGGTGTTCGAGTACATCAACGGCTTCCACGACGCGGCCAACGCCATCGCCACGGTCGTCTCGACCCGCGTGCTCACGCCCCGTCAGGCGATCATGCTGGCGGCCTGCACGAACCTCGTCGGCGCCTTCTGGGGCACCGCGGTGGCGAAGACCATCTACTCGGGCTACATCAACGTCTCGGCGGAGTTCCAGGTCGCGCAGCTCGCCATCGCCTGCGGCCTGCTGGGCGGCATCGTCTGGAACCTCCTCACCTGGTGGTTCGGCATCCCCTCCAGCTCCTCCCACGCGCTCGTGGGCGGCCTCTGCGGCGGCGTGCTCGGCCAATCCCACCTCGAATGGGGCCGCCTGATCTGGTCCGACACGGTGGGCGGCAAGACGGTCGGTCTCTGGCCCAAGCTGATCAAGCCGATGCTCATCTCGCCGTTCATCGGCTTCACGCTGGGCGTCCTCTTCATGATGCTGCTGACCGTGGTCATCGTGCGTTTCGCGATGCGCCCGAGCAAGGTGCAGAAATCCTTCGGCAAACTGCAGCTGCTCTCCGCCGGCATGATGGGTTTCTCGCACGGCTCCAACGACGCCCAGAAGACCGTCGGCATCATCACCTTCGCCCTCATCGTCGGCGCGACCTCCGGCGCCTTCGACCCGGCCCACGCGCCCGCCTGGGCGACCTCCATCAAGCCTGAGCTCAACGCCAAAGGCCTCGTCGACCAGGCGCCCACCTGGGTCATCGTCATCTGCGCCGTCACCATGGCCCTCGGCACGGCCGCCGGCGGCTGGAAGATCATCCGGACGATGGGCCACAAGATGGTCAAGCTGCAGCCGGTGCACGGTTTCGCCGCCGAGACCGCCGCCGCGATCACGATCCACGGCGCCTCCGAGATGGGTATCCCGCTTTCCACCACGCACGTCATCTCCACCTCGATCCTCGGCGTGGGCGCGACCAAGCGTTTCGACGCGGTGAAGTGGGGACTCGTCGGCCGCATCGTCTGGGCCTGGGTGCTCACCATCCCGATCACCCTGACCCTCGGCTACCTGTTCTACCGGGGCGCGGTGATGGTCGGTTGGGCGAAGTAAGGCAGGGCTGGGGCCAGGGTCAGGCTAGAACTTCAGCGGGAACCGAGGTCGACACCGGCCTGCTTGGCCCAAGCCATCCAAGCATCGGCCAGCTCCTTGAGCTTGGCGGGGTGCTCGGCGGCGAGGTCGCGCTGCTCCGACGGGTCCTTGGATAGGTCGAAGAGTTGCCACGTGACGGGCGCGCTCTGGCGCTTGCCCCAGACGATCTTCCAGTGGCCGAGGCGGTAGCCGCGGGCGCCTTCGTGCGCGGTCGGGATGCCGCGTTCGGGCACCGCTTCGCCGCGCAGGTCGGGCAAGAGCGAACGACCGGAAACAGGACGCACGGGCTTCCCCGCGCGCTCCCGCGGAGTGGTCGCCCCGGTGGCCGCGGCCACGGTCGGCCACAGGTCCATGACGTGCGCCGGCGAACGGATCCACGCCGACGCGGGCTTCAGCCCCGCCGGCCAGGCAACGATCAGCGGCGCGCTGATGCCGCCCTCGTGGCAGAAGTGCTTGTACATCGCGAGCGGCGTGTTGCCGAGATTGGCCCACGCGGAGCCATAGGAGGAATGCGTGCCGGCCTGGCCCATGCCCGCCAAGGCTTCCCCGACATGCAGGTCGGTCCGCCCGGCCCGGGAGCGTCCGTCGAAACCGAACGGCCCCCACTCGTAGCAGGCGCCGTTGTCGGAGGTGAAGACGATGAGCGTGTTCGCGAGTTCGCCGCTGCGCTCGAGGTCGGCGAGGATCCGCCCCACGCCTTGATCGACGTGTTCGACCATCGCGGCGAAGGTGGCCATGCGACGCGCGAGGTCCTCGCGGCGGTCCGCCGGGAGGCTGTCCCACGCGGGGTTCGGCTTGCCCGAGAAGCCGTTGGCGATGGCGTCATCCGCCTCGACGGGCACGGGCGAAAGCGGCGGCAGCACGGCGTCCGCCGCGATGAGCCCCTGCGCCTTCATGCGCGCAAAGCGCTCGGCGCGCAGCACATCCCAGCCGCGACGGTAGGTCGCCAAATGGCGGTCGATCGACGCCTTGGGCGCCTGCACGGGGAAGTGCGGCGACGAGTGCGCGAGGTAGAGGAACCACGGCTTGTCCTTGGTCGCGCGCGCCTGACGCAGGAACTCGAGCGCGTAGTCGGTGAAGACGTCGGTGACGTAGAACTTCCCGGACTCGTAGGCGAGTTCGGCGGGCGTGCCGGCGGGCAGACGGACGTAGTCGGCGGACTCCCATTGGTCGTTGGAATGGGCCTGCAGGTTCTTGAAGCCGAAATAGGCGTCGAACCCTCGCTGGATCGGACCGGGCGAACCGAGGTGCCATTTGCCGACCATCCAGGTGCTGTAGCCAGCTCCCTTCAGTAACTCCGGAAGGGTGACGTTGTCGTCGAGCAGGTGACCCGTGTAGGCGGGACCGCGGACGGGCGACGGCTTGGCGCTGACGAAATCGCCGACCCCGGCCTCGTGCGGGTGGAGGCCGGTGAGGAGCGAGGCGCGCGTCGGGCAGCAGCGGGCCGAGGTGTAGACCTTTTCGAAACGCGCGCCGGCCTGCGCGAGCCGGTCAAGATTAGGCGTGGGGATCTCGCCGCCGTAACAGCCTAGGTCGGAGTAACCGAGATCGTCGGCGAGGATGACCAGGATGTTCGGGGGCCGCGGGGTCGCCGACACCACGACCGCGCCCAGCAAGAGCCACAGGAGTCGGTTCATCGGCTCCGGATCTCGGCGCCCATCCAGCGCACCGCATTCTCAAGCACGCGCAGGTTCTCCGCCTGCTTGAAAACCGGGTAGGTCTCATGACCGGGGCGGAAATAAAAGACGTCGCCCGACCCGACGCGCCAGAGCGAACCGCTGCGGAAGTGCTCTCCTTTATCCCATTTTTCCTCGAAGATCACGCTATCCGGGGTCGGCACCCAGAACGGCTCACCGTACATCTCGGTCTGCGGGATATCCCATTTCGCGGGCAGCCCGGCCGCGAGGGGGTGCGTCGGCGACAGCGTCGCGACGTGCGAGGGCGCGCCGTCGGCGCGGTAGACGGGGAAGACGCACTGCGGCAGCGTCAGGCGCCAGACCGCGCCGACCTTCTGGACGTTCGGGGTCGCCGGCGCGCCCTTCTTCGGGATGACGCGGTAGGGCTTCTCGTTCACGTATTCCCACCTGGCCGTGGCCCGCTCGGCTTCCGGCAACGCGGCGACGGCGTCGGCCTTGGCGCGCTCCTGCATCAGGCGCACGAACGGCTTGGCCCAGTGGGCCGAGTGGAGGGCGACCAAGCCGGTCTTGCCCGCCAGGACGCGGCGGACCAAGGCCTCCGTCCGGGCATCATCCTGGTCCAGCGGGCGCTTGTGACACCAGAAGATGACGACGTCGGTCTCGGCCAAAGCCACGTCACCCAGGCCTTGCTCGGGGGAATCCAGGCTGACC
>JBJTAX010000087.1:0-9445 GCA_046091055.1 Verrucomicrobiota bacterium
CGCCGCCGGCGACAAGGCCGTCCCGGCGCCCGCCCCCGCCGCCGGCGACAAGCCGGCCGCAAAGTAAGGACTTTCCGCGCCCCTGCCAGTCAGGGGCGCGTCATTTAGGACCATGCCGCTCGCCTTCACCCTCGCCGAACTCGCTTCCCTGACCGGAGCCAGCTCCGTCGAGGGCGCCTGCGCCGGTCCGATCACCGGCATCGCCGCCCTTGCCGAGGCCGGCCCCGCCGACCTCTCCTTCCTTGGCAACGCGAAGTATGCCGCCGCGGTCGCCTCTTCCCAGGCCGGGGCCATCCTGGTACCCGTCGCTTTCGCCGGCCGCCCTGGTCCGGCCCAGGCTTTCCTGCGCGTCGACAATCCTTCCTACGCGCTCGCGCTGTTGTGCTCGGTGCTGGAATCGCGTCTCTGGCCCCGTCCGCCCGCCGGCGTCCACGCCACCGCCGTCGTCGCCAGTTCCGCCCGCGTCGACGCCGCCGCCCATGTCGGCCCGCTCTGCGTGATCGGCGAGGGCGCCGTCGTCGCCGGCGGCGCGATCCTCGAAGCCCGTTGCCATGTCGGCGCCCATGCGGCCGTCGGTGCGGACTGCTGGCTCAAGCCGGGCGTGGTCGTGGGCGATTACTGCGTCCTCGGGGCCCGTTGCCGCGTCCAGTCCGGCGCGGTGATCGGGTCCGACGGTTTCGGCTACGAGCCCGTCGACGGCGAGATCCGACGGATCCCGCAGATCGGCAACGTGGTGCTGGAAGACGATGTCGAAATCGGCGCCAACTCGACCCTCGACCGCGCCCGCTTCAGCCGGACGGTCGTCGGGCGGGGCACCAAGGTCGACAACCTCGTCCAGATCGCCCACAACGTGCGCATCGGCCGCCAGTGCCTCATCACCGCACAGGTCGGCATCGCCGGCAGCACCAGCCTCGGCGACCATTGCGTCCTGGGCGGTCAGTCCGGCGTGGCCGGCCACCTGACCCTCGGTGACCGCGTCAAGCTCGGCGCCCAGGCGGGCCGCGTCGAGGACGTGCCCGCCGACGGCTTCATGAACGGCACGCCTGCCGTGCCCTTCGGACTGGAGCGTCGCCTGGTCGTCCTTGCGCGTCGTCTGCCCGATTTGTTCAAAAAGGTTGATTCGCTGACCGCCTCCTTGGACTCTGCTAGGCGTTAACCGACATGAGCCTCCCTGCGATGAAGATTTTCACCGGCAACGCCAACCCGGCGCTGGCCAGGGAGATCTGCGAGCATCTCGGCGTCCCGCTCGGCACCGCGACGGTCAACCGTTTCCCCGACGGCGAGACGTTCGTCCAGATCAACGAGAACATCCGCGGGTGCGACGTCTACGTCGTCCAGCCGACCTGCGCCCCGGCCAACGACCGCATCATGGAGCTGCTGATCATGATCGACGCTCTCCGCCGCGCCTCCGCCGCGCGCATCACGGCCGTCATCCCGTTCTTCGGCTACGCCCGCCAGGACCGCAAGGACAAGCCCCGCGTGCCGATCACGGCCAAGCTCGTCGCCAACCTGCTCACCGCCGCCGGCGCCAACCGCGTCCTGACGGTCGACCTGCACGCCCAGCAGATCCAAGGCTTCTTCGACATCCCGGTCGACCATCTCTACGCCTCGCCGGTCTTCTACAGGCACATCCAGGACAAGCCCTGGCTCAAGGACGCCACGGTCTTCTCGCCCGACGTGGGCGGCCTGAAGTACGCCTCGGCCGTGGCCGACATGCTCAACCTGCCTTATGGTTTCGTCGCCAAGCGCCGCACGAGCGCGACCACCGTCCAGGCCACGAGCCTCGTCGGCGAAGTCGAGGGCCGCGACATCATCCTGGTCGATGACATGACGGAGACCGCGGGCACGCTCGTGGCCGCCGCCGAACTGCTGAAGAAGAACGGCGCCCGCTCGGTGCGCGCCGTCGTCTCGCACTGCATGATCCAGGACATCGCCTACGAGCGCCTTCGTCGCGGCGTCATCGACGAGGTCATCACGACCAACTCCGTCCCGGCCGAATGGCCGAAGGACCTGCCGATCACGGTGCTTTCCATCGCTCCGTTGCTGTCCGACGCGATCCGTCGCATCCACGGCAACAACAGCGTGACCGACCTCTTCCCGATCAAGGGCCACTGAGGTCCGGGTCAGGACGCTAAAAAGGCCGCCTCGTCCGTGGCGGCCTTCCTGTTGGCCGGCGAGGGCAGGTCTTACTTGTTGGCGCCGGCGAGGAACGCGAGGATCACCTGGGCCTGGTCTCCGGTATGGCCCTTGTGGTCCGCGTACACGCACTTGCCGTCCTTGAAGAGGAAGGCGCTGCGGCCGGCCATGCCGATCATGTTCTTCACGCCGAAGGCTTCGGTGACGGCTTTCTTCTCCTTGTCGGCGAGGAGGCGGAAGGGGAACTTCTGCTCTTCCTTGAATTCCTTCTGGAGCTTCTCGTCATCCGTGCTGACGCCCAGGACGTTCACGCCGGCTTTCTGGAGTTCGGACCAGTTGTCGCGGAGCGAGCAGCCCTGCTTGGTGCAGCCGCCGGTCTTGGCCTTAGGGTAGAAGTAGACAAGGAGGTAGCCCTTGGCGCCTTCCTTGGCGAGGGAGACGGCGTTCCCGTCCTGATCATTGCAGGTGACGTCCGGGATGGCGGCGCCGACGGCGAGCTTTTCAGCCGCGTCACCGAAGAAGGGAAAGAGGGACATGAGGAGGGTGGCGAAGAGGGTCTTCATGCGCCCCAGTTTGGGCGCCCGCCCGCAAAAGGCAAATGCGACCGACGGTGTTTTGTGTCGCTTGTCTGACTGCCCGGAGACAAAAATACGCCATGTTGCAGGCCGTCCTCGACACCATACCCCATCGCCCGCCGTTCCTCTTCCTGGACCGGATCGACGAGGTCCGGCCCGACGGCGCCACCTGCACCCGGACCTTCCGTGCCGACGAGCCTTTCTACGCGGGACATTACCCCGGCAATCCCATCACCCCGGGCGTCCTGCTCTGCGAATCCGTCTTCCAGGCCGGCGCGGTCTTCCTGACCAAGAAACTCCGGTCCGAAGGCGGCGCCCCCGCCGGCAAGACCCCGGTGCTCTGCCGCATCGAGGAGGCGAAGTTCAAGGGGATGGTGAAGCCCGGCGACACGGTCTCGATCGACGTGAAGCACGTCGAGACGCTGCAGCAGTTCCACTTCATGACGGGCACGGTGCGCCGCGACGGCAAGGCCGTGCTCACGATCCGTTTCACCCTCGCCCTCGTCGACCAACCCGCCTGACCCATGTCCTTCCTCGGCCTCACCGGCAAGACCTTCCTCGTCCTGGGCGTCGCCAACAAGAAGTCCGTCGCCTGGCACGTCGCCAAGACCCTGGAGTCCGAAGGGGCCAAGGTCGTCTACTCCGTGCGCTCCCAGGCGCGCCTCGATTCCCTGAAAGGCCTGCTCGACGGCAAGGCGGTCTACCTCTGCGACCTCGAACACGAGGCGCAGACGCAGAAGCTCGCCGCCGACGTCGGCCGCGAGCACGGTCCGCTGGACGGCGTGCTGCACAGCGTGGCGTTCGCCAATTTCTCCAAGGGCATCCAGCCGTTCCATGAGACCGTCCGCGCCGATTTCCTCCAGGCCACCGCGATCTCCGCGTTCTCGCTCGTCGAGCTCTCCCGGGCGCTGAAGCCGCACCTGAAGCCCGAGGCCTCGGTCGTCTCCATCGGCATCTCCTCGCAGGTGACCGCTTCGAACTACGGCTACATGTCGCCGATCAAGGCCGCCCTCGAGTCCGCCAGCCGTTTCCTCGCGAAATCCTTCTCGGGCGATTCGCGTATCCGGTTCAATTCCGTCAACTCTGGTCCGCTCAAGACCAGCGCCAGCGCCGGCATCCCGGGCTACCTCCACAACTACCTGCACGCCGAGAAGATGACCTTCCGCAAGGAGGCGCTGAAGACGCAGGAGGTCGCCGACACCGTGGTCTGGCTGCTCTCGCCGCGTTCGAGCGGCATCAACGGACAGGGGATCGTCGTCGACGCCGGCATGGGCTGGAATTTCTTCGACGAGGAACTCGTGGCCGCTTCCTCCCGCCTTCCCGGATCGTGATCTTCCAGCGTACCGTCCTGTCCGGCCTCGTCGCCGAACTCCCGCCTGAGGTCTGGACGTCCGACGAGGTCGAGCGCCGTCTGGCGCCGCTCTACGGACGTCTGAAGCTGCCGGAGGGCCGTCTCGAGCTGATGACGGGCATCCGCGAACGCCGCTTCTGGCCGCAGGCGATCCGTCCGTCCGCCGCTTCCGCTTTGGCGGGTCGTCGTGCGATGCAAGCTGCCTGCGTGGGCCCGGCCGACGTCGATCTGCTGATCCATTCGGCGGTCTGCCGCGATCGCCTCGAGCCTTCGACCGCCGCCTACGTGCACGGCCTGCTCGGCCTCGGCCCGCAGGCGCAGATCCTCGATGTCTACAACGCCTGCCTGGGTTTCCTCAACGCCGTCGCGCTCGCCGCCGCCATGGTGGAGTCCGGTCAGATCCGCCGCGCCTTGGTCTGCTCCGGCGAAGACGGTCGTCCGCTCGTCGAGCGTACCATCCGCCTGCTGAACGAAGACCTCGCGCTCACCCGCGAGTCCATCAAGCCCTACTTCGCCAACCTCACCATCGGCGCAGGCGGCGCCGCCGCCGTCGTCTGCCGTGACGATCTCGCCGGTGCGGGCTCCATCCGTCTCCTGGGGGGCGCGGCCGAGACCGACTCCTCGGCCAACGGCCTGTGCGAGGGCGACACGTCCTTCGCCGAACTGGACATGCGGACCGATTCCGAAGCGTTGCTCGCCGCCGGCGTCGCGCTGGCCCGGCGCTGCTGGGGCCGCGTTATGGTCGTCACGGGATGGGATGAATCCACGCCGCATCGCGTCGTGACGCATCAGGTCGGGCGCCGACATTCCTCGCTATTGTTCGAGAAGCTGGGCCTCGATCCCGCCAAGGACTACCAGAGCTTCGACCGTCTCGGCAACGTGGGCTCGGTCTCCGTCCCAGCCACGCTCGCCTTGGGCCTCGCCGAAGGCCGGATCAAGGCCGGCGACCGCGTCGCGCTGCTGGGCATCGGCAGCGGCCTCGCCAGCATGATGCTCGCCGTCGAATGCCGATGACCGCCGCCGACCTTTCGCCCGCCGTGCAGGCGCTCTATCCGTTCGCGACGCAGGATTTCGCGGCGCTCTCGGGCCGCATGAGCTCCGTCGACCACGGCCCGCGCGACGGTCGCCCGGTCCTGCTGCTGCACGGCAACCCTACCTGGTCGTTCCTCTGGCGGGACCTGATCCGCACGCTCGCCGCCCAAGGACGCCGCGTCATCGCGCCGGACCACGTCGGCATGGGCCTCTCGGCGCGTCCCGACCGTTTCCTCCGTCTGGCCGACCGCATCGCCGACGTCGAGGCGCTGATCGCGCACCTTGGGCTCAAGGAGTTCGACCTCGGCGTCCATGACTGGGGTGGCGCCATCGGCTTCGGCGTCGCCGGCCGCCATCCGGGAAGGGTGGGGAAGATCCTCGTCACCAATACCGGCGCTTTCCTTTCGGAGCGGATCCCCGCGCGCATCGCCCTTTGCCGTGCCCCCTTGGTCGGCCGCCTCATCGTGCAGGGCCTGAACGGGTTCGCCTGGCCGGCGACCTGGATGTCGGTGGAGAAGCCCCTGAGCCCGGCCGCCAAGGCCGGTTTCCTGGCCCCCTACGGTGCCATCTCGGTGCGGCGGGCGGTAGCCGACTTCGTGGCCGACATCCCGATGGAGGCCGATCACCCGACCGGGGCGGTCCTGGCGGGGGTGGAAGCCTCGCTGGAGGGCCTCAAGGGTAAACCGATGCTGCTTTGCTGGGGCATGCGAGATTTCTGCTTCGATCGGTCCTTCCTGGAAGGGTTCGTCGCGCGCTTCCCAGCCGCCCAGCAGCTCCTCTTCGCCGAGGCCGGACACTACGTCCTCGAGGATGCCGGTCAGGCTGCGCTCGGACCGATCGTCGCTTTTTTCGGGCCTGCCTGAGCGCCCGGTTTTGGTCCGTTTCCGGAGGGGCGGAAGAGTCCTGTGGATAAGGTGTGAACAACGGTTTCTAACACCCCTTATAAGTTTTTGCAAAGGGTTGATTGGCAGATATTTCTGGGCGTCCAAAAACATTCACGGTCAGGGTGTTTCCTGTTGCAGATACCCCTGTGAAAAACAGCATGAAAACACCCCTCCTTCCGGGCGGGGAAGACCCATATTTTACCTATCAATTCATGAGCGAAAATTCCGACAAGACCCCCAACCGCGGCAAGCATGCCGGCAAGGAAGAGTACGGCGCCTCCGACATCAAGCGCCTCAAGGGCCTCAAGGCCGTGCGCGAACGGCCTGGTATGTATATCGGCGATACGAACGAGACCGGCTTGCACCACTGCGTGTATGAGATCGTCGACAACTCGATCGACGAGGCCCTCGCCGGCTACTGCAAGAACATCAAGGTCGAGATCCATGCCGACGGCTCGCTGTCCGTCGAGGACGACGGCCGCGGCATCCCCGTCGCGATGCACCCGGAAGAGAAGATCCCCACGCTCGAGCTCGTGCTCACCAACCTGCACGCCGGCGGCAAGTTCGACAAGGGCGCCTACCAGGTCTCCGGCGGCCTCAACGGCGTCGGCGCGAAGTGCGTCAACGCCCTCTCCGACAACTTCGTCGCCGAAGTCAGCCGCGAAGGCGAGGTCCATCAGATGAAGTTCTGCCGCGGCGAGGTCACGCAGCCCATCAAGGTCATCGGCAAGACGAAGCGCACCGGCACCAAGATCACCTTCCATCCCGACCCCGAGATCTTCGTCGCCACCCAGGAATTCAAGTACGACACGCTCGTGCGCCGCATGCGCGAGCTGGCCTTCCTCGTCCCCGGCATCACCGTCGAGATGAAGGACCGCCGCTCCAACCGCGCCGACAAGTTCGAGTTCAAGGAAGGCATCGCCGAATACGTCTCGTTCCTCAACGCCAACGAAGAGCGCCTCTTTGAGAAGCCGATTCTGATCTCGGCCGAGGTCGACTTCTCCGACCTCGCCAATCCTCGCGTGATGGCCGACGGCGAGACGCCGAAGCCGGGCATGCGCCGCATGACCCTCGACGTGGCGCTCCAGTACAACGACCGCTACGACGAGATGGTCTTCAGTTACGCCAATCTCATCAACCAGCCCGAAGGCGGCACCCACCTTTCCGGCTTCCGTTCCGCGCTCACTCGCGTGATCAACCACTATGCCAAGTCCAACAACCTCATCAAGGACAAGGACGCCAAGCTCAACGGTGACGACATGCGCGAAGGTCTCGTGGCCGTCATCTCCGTCAAGCATCCCGACCCGAAGTTCCAGTCCCAGAACAAGACGCGCCTCACCAACCCCGAGGTCGAGGGCATCGTGACCTCCGTCGTCGGCGAGCAGCTGAAGTACTACCTCGAGCGCGACCCGAAGACCGGCCGGCGCATCGTCGACAAGTGCCTCAACGCCGCCCGCGCCCGCGAAGCCGCCCGCAAGGCCCGCGAGACCGTCCGCAAGTCCGCCATGTCCTCCGGCGGACTCCCCGGCAAGCTGGCCGACTGCTCCGAGAGCGACCCGTCCGTCTGCGAGCTCTACATCGTCGAAGGCGACTCGGCCGGCGGTTCCGCCAAGCAGGGCCGCGACCGTCGCTTCCAGGCGATCCTCCCCATCAAGGGCAAGATCCTCAACGTCGAGAAGGCCCGCATCGACAAGATCCTCTCCAACGAGGAGATCCGCACCATCATCACCGCCTGCGGCACCGGCATCGGCAAGCACGAGGGCGACGGCGCCTTCGACGTCACCAAGTGCCGTTACCACAAGCTCGTCATCATGACGGACGCGGACGTCGACGGCTCGCACATCCGCACGCTGCTCCTGACGGTCCTCGTCCGCCAGCTGCCCGGCCTCATCGAGGCGGGATACGTGTACATCGCCCAGCCGCCCCTCTACCGCATCAAGCGCAAGAAGCGTGAGCAGTACGTCGACAACGACCCCGAGCTCAACCGCATCCTCCTCGAGCTCGGCTCCGAGGACGTCAACCTGCTCCGCCTCCGCGACAAGCACGTCTTCCCGGGCCAGAAGCTCGACAAGATCGTCGAATCGCTCGCCCGCCTCGAGTCCCTCGGCGCCGGCATCGGCCGCACGGGCTGCCAGCTCGGCGCATACCTCGACCAGCAGGAGCCCAAGACCCACGCGTTGCCGCGCTTCATCGTGCGCACCCGCACGGGCAACGAGGAGACCTACGAGTTCCTCGCCGACACCGACGCCAAGCAGGCCTACCTGCGCAAGGCCGGCGTCGAGGACTTCCTCGCCGACAAGATCGACCGCGAGAAGAAGCTCAAGGACGGCACCGTCGTCCAGGAGCGCGTCAACGTGATCGAGGTCTTCGAGAACGAGGCCATCACCAAGGTGCTCAAGGAGCTCGAGGCCCAGGGCATGGACGTGAAGAAGTTCACCGCCGGCGAGGAGCCGCGCTACCACCTGATCGACGGCTCGACCGCCGAGGAAGCCCCCGCCGCCGAAGGCGAGGAGGAGCCCAAGGGCGAGGAGAAGCCGGCCAAGAAGGCCGCCAAGAAGGCCGAGCCCATCCCTCTCGGCTCGATCCTCGAGCTCATCGGACAGATCCGCCAGTTCGGCCGCAAGGGCCTGACGATCCAGCGCTACAAAGGCCTGGGCGAGATGAACCCCAAGCAGCTCTTCGAGACCACGATGGACCCGGCCAAGCGCCGCTTCCTCAAGGTCGACATCGCCGACGCCGCCGAGGCCAACCGCGTCTTCGCCATGCTGATGGGCGAGGACGTCCCCAACCGCCGCGCCTTCATCGAGGACAACGCGCTCAACACCTCCAACCTCGACGTCTGATCGTCCCGACGAATCCAAGCCGAGACCTCTTCGAACATGTACTCTGACAAGGAAAAGCTCACGTCCGCCAACATCACGGACATCATGCAGACGGCCTACATCGACTACTCGATGTCGGTCATCGTCTCCCGCGCCCTGCCGGACGCGCGCGACGGCCTGAAGCCCGTGCAGCGCCGCATCCTCTACGCGATGCTCCGCGAAGGCCTCGTCCACAACCGCCCGTTCGACAAGTGCGCGGGCGTCGTCGGCGAAGTGCTCAAGAACTACCACCCGCACGGCGACAGCTCCGTGTACGACACGCTCGTCCGCCTCGCCCAGAACTGGGTGATGCGCTACCAGCTGATCGAGCCGCAGGGCAACTTCGGCTCCGTCGACGGCGACCCGCCCGCGGCCTACCGTTACACCGAGTGCCGCCTGGCCGAGATCGCCGGCGAGCTCCTCGCGGACATCGACGAGGACACCGTCGACTTCACGCCGAACTACAAGGAGTCGACCACCGAGCCGACCGTCCTGCCGTGCGCCTTGCCCCACCTGCTGATGAACGGCTCGACCGGCATCGCGGTCGGCATGACGACCAACATCCCGCCCCATAACCTGGCGGAGCTCGTCGAGGCCGTCTGCCTG